>CAYJSX010000005.1:4305-18954 GCA_964372575.1 uncultured Planctomycetia bacterium | reverse complement strand
CCGGGGGATCACCGGGCAGCGCAGCTTCTACGTGGACCAGTCTGGCATCGTCCGCTTCAACACCCAAGCCACGGCAGGACCTGGGGATAGGCCGGTGGATGAAGAGCGGTAGAAACGCCCTGTAAGCTCACTTCAAAATTATTTCCTGGTGCCCTTGTTTTTTTTATGCCCACTATGTAAACTTAGCTTTGGATGTACGTAAGGCTTTATAAATAAATGGGTTGTGTAATTTTAGCAAATGATCATTACATATTTTATAACAAAGAGAGGAGTGGACGATGTTTAACTTGCGTCGATCGAATCGAGGTTTCACGCTGGTTGAAATCATGATTGTTGTGGCGATCATCGCTTTACTTGCGGCGATCGCCATTCCGAATATGCTTCGGGCTCGCCACAACGCGAACGAAACCGCCGCCATCGCGGCGATGCGGACCCTTTCGACCGCGCTGGAGAGCCACCGGGCCAATCAGACGCCGGTGGGATATGCGTTCAGTATTGCGCAGTTGGGGCCTGCCGGTTCCAACCCGCCTTACATTGATCCGGTGCTGGCCAGCGGTGTGAAGCAGGGGTATCGGTTTATCTACAACCGGACGAGCAACGAAACATTTACCTTGACGTCGAACCCGACGGCCTTTAGGACCACCGGAACGAGGGGGTTCTATGTGGATCAGACCGGAGTGATCCGGGTCAATCCCACCGGCCCTGCGGGTCCTGGGAGTCTGCCTTTGGAATAAGCGAGAAGCTTCATCCTAGGGAGGCCGAAAACAATGGACGGGCGGTGGTCCGCACATGGGCTCATCGCCCGTCCATCTTTTTTAAGGGGTGGGACGTTCATGGGGAGGAAGGGATTTACCTTAACCGAGGTGGTGGTGAGCACCGTCATTGTGGCGGTGGGGCTGGTGGGGCTTCTGAGCGCCTTTCTCTCAGGGCTGCTCCTCATCGAGTCCAGCCGCAGCACCGCCGTGGCCGCGGCCGATGCCAGGACCGTCTTCGAGGAGATGCGCCGGCTCTCCTCCACGAGCCTGCTGGAGATCACCCGTCCGGCCACCCCTTGGACCACCTGGGCCCTGCAGCAGGGCCTGACCAGCCTGCCCAACGAACGGATCACAGAGGCCTTTTGGGTGCCCAAGACCAACCGGCGGCAGGCGATCAACCGAGCCAACCCTCCGGGCCTCGTGGAGGCCGAGCTGACCGTCTCCTGGAGCGAGCGGGGGCGCAGCCGCACGGCCCGCTTCACGAGTCTCATCACCAAGAGGTAGACGATGAAGGCGAATGGCATGACCCTCACAGAAATGCTTGTGGCGGTGGCGGTCTTGAGCATCATGGCGGCCGCCGTCGTGACGGCCCTCTTGTCGGTGGAGAGGGTCTTCTCCGGCGGCTCGGGGCAGGCGGTCTTGACCTCGGAGCTTCGTAAGGCCCTCGATCGGATGAGCCGAGAATTGGCTGAAGGCACCTCCGGACGGATCCAATTCGTTCCGGCAGACGGCCGAGGCTACCCCAACATCACCTTTCAGATTCCGGAGGACATAAACGGAGACGGCTCGGTGATAGACGTAAACGGCAACATTACCGAGTGGTCCACCAACATCACGTATCTCATGGGGGCCAGAAACTCTTGTCAGCGCACGCAGGCCTCTCGAGATCCCAACCTGCCGGGCACCTCCGCCTTCTTGGCGAATCACATCACGGCCTTATCCTTTACACGCAGGCTACCCGATGTGGTGGAGATAAGACTAACAGCTTCTACCTTAACCGAGGTCGGAGAACTTCAGACCCGGACGATGTCCACCCGGGTGAAACTGAGGAACTAAAAGGAGGCACCCGATGAAGAAATTATGGCTTTTAGGTTTGTTCATCCTATTGGCCACCGGCATGGCGCTGGGGATAAACGCCAGCCGCCAGAAGGCCACCGCCCAGGAGTTTGTGCCTGGCGAGCTGATCGTCCAGTTTAAACCGCACATCTCGTCGGATCAGGCCAAGCGGCTGATCGCGCAGCTGGGGGCCAACCCCAAGGAGACGCTCGGGCGGGACACCCTTTTTCTGGTGACCTTCTCTGAGTCGATCTCTCCCAAGGAGATGGTCGCCCGGTTCCAGAAGCTCGAGGAGGTTGACTTTGCAGAGCCCAACGGAACCGTAGAGGCCCTTTTCTGGGATCTCCTGGCACCCCCCGAGGTTTGGGCCGAGCCGACCAGCGGTAAGCTGGGGGCCGAGGCCGAGATTCGGGTGGCGGTGATTGATACGGCGATGGATGGAAATCACCCGGTGCTGGCCGGAAAGACCGTTGCTGGCTACAACTTCGTCAAGAATTCCACAGACACCCAGAGCGGCACCGGGATTGCCGACTGGCACGCCACCGGTGTGGCCGGACGGGTTTTGGATGGGGCTGGAGATGCCAATGTGAAGATCATGCCGGTGACGGCCCTCTCCCCCAGCGGTTCGGGTACCTGGGCCAACGTGATCAAGTCGGTCAACTACGCCGCGGACAACGGTGCCCAGATCATCAACCTGAGCTTAGGCGGCAGCGGCTATTCCGAGGCGCTTCAGCAGGCCATTGACCGGGCCAACCAAAAGGGGGTCATCGTGGTGGCAGCGGCTGGCAATACCGGCCGGGATCAGGCCTTTTTCCCGGCGGCCTACCGGGGGGTCATCTCGGTGGCGGCCACGGATGAGAATGGCAAGAAGACCAACTTCTCCACCTACCACAGCACGGTGGACATCTCAGCGCCGGGGCAAACCCAGAAGCTGTTGACCCATGGAGGTGGAACACGGCAGGCGGCCGGAACTTCCTTCTCCTCGCCGTTCATCGCCGGGATGGTTGCCATGTTAAAGTCGGCCTTTCCATTCCTGACGGGAAGCCAGTGCGAGGAGGTCCTCAGGGACCGGGCCCACAGCCTGGAGGACAAGAACGACCCCAAGTACAAGGGGAAGATGGGGGCCGGGTTCCTGAACCTGCTGGATGTAGGGGCCTGGATGGACCAGATCCGAAAAGGGGCCTTCCGGTTTCCGTGGCAGAAGGGAAGCTACGAGGGGGATTCCATCAGGAAGATTCTTCCTCAGCCTAAGCCAGCGCCTGCGGCGCCGAATCAACCCTGGCTGGCTCGCGGCAAGGGGCACAAGGGAACTTATGTTTTAACGCCCAGCGGTGAGGTGGTTCTTGAAGAGAAAAAGAAATAATAGGGGCTACACCTTAGCCGAGGTGATGGCGACGGCCGGGATCGTCGGTCTGATCATGGCCGCCGCCGTCTTCGGCGTGGTTCGATACCGGCAGAATGCCGAGGATGCCCGGATGGAGAAGGAGCTCGTCTCCATCTATCAGGCGGTTCACGCCTTTCGCCTGATCTATGGCCGGTATCCGGCGAGCTACGGCGAGCTCAGTTCCTTTATCACGGTTCCGAATTTTAACCAGAGGTATGAACTGAATCCAAATCCTTAAAGAGGAGAGGACCTTAAGCCGATGAGCCAAGAATTGCTGGTGGGTTTCAAGGAGGAGGTTCCCAGTTCCCTCTGGGGCGGGGTGGTGGCCCGCCTGGGCTGCACCCTTACCCAGATCATTGCGCCCCAGAACGTCGGCGTGGTTCGCCTGCCGGAAGGGGCCGATCCGGAGAAGTTCACCCATCTCTTTCGAGCCAGGCCCGAGGTGCAGTTCGTCGAACCCAACGGCGAAGTTCAGGTTTTTGGTGGAGGGTAAAAATGAAAAACCAAAGAGGGGCAATCCTTGTTTTGGTTCTTTTGGCGCTGGCCATTGTGACGGTCCTGGCAGGGGCCTTTGTGAACCTGGGGCTCTTTGAGCAGCGGTTCTCCGGGCGCAGCCAGGCCGGGTCCCAGGCCTTCTATTTTGCCGAGTCGGCCATAGACGAGGGCCTGAACTGGCTCAAGTCCCAGCTCGTTCCCCCGCAGGGGACCCAGCCCTTTTTCCTGGGGAACTGGCAGAACCTGGGGGCTCAATCTTCCTACAGCGGTTCGTACCTGATCCAGATCGATCCGGACGACAACAACCCCAACACCCCGATCAAGCGCTACACGATCGAGGGCTGGGGCGTCGCCGGTCCTCTGGCAACCCCCTGGGCGGTCCGCCGCAACAGACTCGTGGTTCAGACCGAGAGCTTCTCCCAGTACGCCTACTTCACCAACAGCGAGAGGACGCCGGCCGGCCAGCAGGTCTGGTTCATCACCGGCGACCGGATGAACGGGCCGGTCCATACGAACGGCCAGTTCGCCATGTTTGGAAAGCCGGTTTTTGAAGGGACGGTCAGCTCGGTCGCTTCCACCATCCGCTTCTGGGACAGCAACCCCAACAGCCGGCCGGTCTTCAAAGAGCCGCCCAAGCTGGGGGTTCCTCCGAAACAGTATCCCAAGACCTTTCCGGAACAGACCCGGGACGCGGCCAGGACCGGAGGCCTGGTGCTCCAGGGCAACTCCTCCGTTACCCTGCTGGCCGATGGAACGATGCAGGTGACCAATGCGGACAAGGGGTGGAACAACAAGGTGGTGCCGCTTCCTAAAAACGGTGTGGTGTATGTGGACGGCGGAGCCTTAAGTCTTAAGGGAACGCTCAACGGCCAGTTGACCGTTGGGGCTTCTGGAGACATCCGGGTGGTTGATTCTGTCCGCTACGCGGATGATCCGAGACTGAATCCCAAATCCGACGACATGCTCGGGATCGTGGCGGGCAAGAACGTCGTGATCCCCAAGGAGGCCCCCCACGACGTGGAGGTCCACGGTGTCCTGATGGCGATTGATAAGTCGATTGGTGTCGAGAACTATTGGGAAGGACCTCCCAAGGGGAAGCTGACCGTTTACGGAGGGCTCATCCAGGCCAACCGCGGCCCCGTGGGAACCTTTAACCCTGGGACAGGCCAAAAGATGTCCGGCTACACCAAGGACTACAGCTACGATCCCCGGATGGGCCGGATGGCGCCGCCCTTCTTCCCGACCACCGGCGATTACAAGCAGCTGGTCTGGCAGGAAAAGAAGGATTAAAAGGAGAGCTTCGATGACGAGACGGTTTGCGTGGACGATCGGCTTGTTGGCATGTCTGATTCTCTCATTCTTTGTGATCAAAGGGGTAACCGACTCCCGGGTCAGGGAGGGGGCTCCACCGGGTTCTCCGGGGACCCTTCCCCTGGAGGGGGAAGAGCTCCGAGTCTCCCTGCCCAAGCCGGAGCTGGGGAGAGTGGTTCCGTTTGAAACCTCTGCCCCCGAGGTTGCTGGTGCCTCAGGAGAGCTTAAGAAAGATGACGAGCTCGTGAGAGCGATCTCTGAGGAAAAGAGGGCGGTGGAAGAGTCGCTCCCGGGCCAAGGGCCCAAGGCCTTCACCCCGCCCCCTGAGGAGGCCCGGCGCCTGAAGAAGGAAGGGGCCATCACTTACTAACGAGAACAAGGTGCCAGGTTTTAACCTGGCACCGGTTTTGTTCTTTCCTTGAGTTGGCTGTTGCGGTAGAATCTCCCAAGGTGTCCAACAGCTTCATCGAACAGCTACAGAATCTCACGACCCGTTTTCCCTTCGCGGCTAAACTGTTCAAGGCCTCCTCTTGCGCCATCGGCATTGATGTCGGCTCCAAGTTCATCAAGAAGGTCCGCTTGAGCAAGGAGCCCAAAGGCCTTAAGTTGGTGGAGGCGGTCAGTCTGCCCCTGCCCGCCCCGGGTCTTGCTGGGCAGGCGGGCGCCGGTTCTCAGACCGAGGAGAAGGCCAAGACAATTCAAGATCTGCTCGCAGGCGTCAAGCCCTCCACCGTTTCGCTCACAACGGCTGTTTCAGGCCAGCAGTCGGTCCTGCGTTCAGTCATCTTCCCCAAGATGACCCGGGAGGAGTTCACCGCGGCACTCGTCTTTGAGGCGGAGAAGCACATCCCCTTTAAGCTCGACGAGGTCTTCCTGGATTTCCACATCTTGGGGGAGAGGCCCGGGGGCCGGATGGAGGTTCTGCTGGCGGCGGCCCGCAAGGATCTGGTAGACAGCCATCTGGAGTTTTTTAAGGCCGCCGGTCTGGTGCCCGGTGTTGTCGATTTGGAAGCGGTAGCCCTGGCCAACGCGTGGGAGGTTTCTCCTGCGGGTCAGGATAAGGAGGCGGCAGCCCTCGTTCACATCGGAGCCAAGGGGACCATCATCAACTTCTTTTTAGGCAAACAGCTTCAATTCAGCCGCGAAATCCCTTTTGGAGGCGATCTCTTCACCCAGGCGGTGGGGGAGGCCTTCACGGCCGAGGCGGGGCGCGCCGAGGAGCTCAAATGCAACCCTGGGGATTCCGCGGCCCAGGTTCGAACGATCCTCCAGCCCAAGTGGGAAGGTTGGCTCACCCAGTGCCGCACCTCCTTTGACTTTTATGAGAATCAGTTTGGCCAGGGCGTTAAAAGGCTTGTCCTCTCCGGTGGCTCGGCTGCCATGGAAGGTTTTTCCGCCTGGATTCAAGAAGCGTCCGGTATTCCGACCGAGCTATGGAATCCGGTGGCCGGTTTGACGAGCGAGGTCGATCCCGACAAGCTCAAGGCCTTTGGGATCTCGTTGGGGGTGGCGGTGGGGCTGGCCATTCGAGGATTTCAAGGATGATTAAGATCAACCTGCTGCCTCCCACGGTGCGGCAGGCCAGGGGAGCTGCCCGAGTGCTTGCCTTGCCCTGGCGCCAGATCGGAATGGGCTTGGCGGCTGTGATCGTGCTTTACTCCTTGGGGTTGCTGGCCTTTAACTTTTTTCAGAACAAGACCCTCGCGCGGCTTGTCGCGGAGTGGGAAGGGCTGCAGCCGCAGCGGATGGCGTTTGAGCAAAGACAGGCCGTTCTCGATACCCTTCAAAACCGGTCCAGTGCCATCCGTTCGATGAAATCAAAAGAGGCGAAGTGGGCACCACGGCTTAACCTCCTTTCAGACGCCCTGGTGAGGAACCTCTGGTTTTCCCACATGGTGGCGATGAATCTACCCAAGAGCGAGACGGTCGGTTTCCTGCAGAAGGAGCTGAAGGATTTCGTGACCGGCAACCTTCCTGGATTCAGCGAGGATGGAAATCTGATGGGGCTGCCGGGGACAGAAACTTTGTCCTCCTCTCCAACGAATCCCTCCGGGGGCACCCCCGCCCCCCAACCGCAGAAGTTTATCTTGCTGCTGGGCGGCAACGCGCTGGTGGAGGGGAAGGATCCCACCGCTCCGGTGACCCGATTCCTCCAGAAGATCAAGGAGCATCCAGAGTTCTCCCGCTGGTTTACCGCCGTTGAGCTCAAAGATATTTTCCATCAGCAGGTCGGCCGCGAGGACACAAGCGGCTACATCCTCCTCCTCTATCCCACGGGGAGTTAACCCTTGGCCTCTTTGAAGCTCACCCCCCAACAGGAAAGGAAGATCCTCTTTGGAATTTTTTCGGTGATCGGCCTGATCCTCTGGATTAATTTCTTTCTACTTGCGCAGCACCGGGCCCTGGCCGCGGTGCGGCCTCAGGTGGAGGCCCAGAGGCAGCAGATCGCCGATTGGCGCGATCGGCTCTCGCGCCAGCCCCATATGGAGGTTGAGATCCAGCAGCTTTCCAAGGCGTATCCTGCGCCCGCCTCCCCGCTGCCTCCCGAAGAACAGCTTCCGCAGCTCTTAAAGACCCTGACCGACCTGGCCCGGCGCTCCCAGGCGAGCATCTTCTCCTCCAAGCCCACCTCAGATGTGAACAAGTTGACCCCGGGAGTCAGCGGATACCTTGAGCTGCAGATACTGGTGGCGGTGGAGGGGGGCTACCACCAGATGGGGGCGTTTCTCGATGCGGTGGAATCTTCTGACCTGTTGATCCGCCTGCGGGAGCTGATCATCTTCAGGAACGAAGAGAACCCCTTAAGACACAAGGCGGTCTTTCTCTTTCAGGTCTATCTTTTGCCTGGGCCACCCAGACAGGAGAAAGGAATCGAACTGGATGTCAAGATTCGCAAGGCCCCCTAAACTTTCTTGGTATGCTACCCTGGTGGCATGGGCTTTCTTCTGGGGTTGCCCAGGGCCAGGGCTTTGGGCCGAGTACCAATCCAGGGGGAAAAGGGACCCCTTCATCCCGCTGCTGACCGAAGAAGGGGACCGGATTGTCCCACCTGGGCTGGATGAGGGAGAGGCCTCGGGGGTGGAGGCCCTGGTCCTTCAGGGGATCGTCTACGATCCCGAGGCCGAGTCGTTTGCCTTAATCAACGGGAAGGTGGTCCAGGTGGATGAGGAGATTGGGGGTGCCAAGGTCTTGAGCATTGAGCCCTCGGCCGTCACGGTGCTGGTGGAGGAGGCGCCCCACCGCCTGACGATCCTCAAGGCCAGAGAGGGAGAAACCACCGAAATTCCGACGGAGGAAGAGCCATCGCCATGAAACGGACCCTTCTTTTTCTTATCGGGTTAGGGATCGTCTTCTTAAGCGGCAGGGGACTCTGGGGCGAGGAGGAGGAGCCGATGCAGGTGGTCCAGGCGATCTCCGTGGAGCCGCCCAAGGCCCTGCCTCCGGAACCGGGCACCCTTTCTCTGGACTTTAAGGAAGCGGACATCCAGACGGTCCTCCAAGCCCTGGCCCGCAAGGGAAAGATCAACATCGTCACGGCCGTCGAGATCCAGGCCCTGGTGACCATTCACCTGGAAAATGTCTCCTGGGAGCAGGCGCTGGACACCCTGGTGCGCACGTATGGGCTCGCCTATGAAAAGGAAGGCAACGTCATCGTGGTCACGTCGTTGGAGGAGCTCAAGAGCCGCCGGGAGGCGGTCAAGGAACTGGTGGAGATCGAGCCGGTGACCACCAGGGTGATCCAGCTGCGCTACCTGGATGCCGGCGACGTGAAGAGCTTCCTGGAGCCGCAGCTCACGGCCCAGGGCAAGATCTCTGTTCTGGAGATTACCGGGCAGAAGGGTTGGGAGTTCGGCGGGGCGGAGGCCGGCGGCGGCGGGGGCAGCGAGGGGACGCGGGAGCGGCGGGAGCGGGAGGTGGCCCGCTCCAAGGCGGTCGTGATCACCGACACCCCCACCACGATTGACCGTCTCGAGAAGATCCTGGCCAAGATTGACGTTATCCCTAAGCAGATCCTGATTGAGGCGCGCGTCATGGAGGTCAGCCGCGATCTGCTGCGCGACCTGGGGCTGGACATCGGCACCGGAGATACGGGTGTGGAGACTGCCGGAGCCCTGCCCACCGTTCTGACCGCGGCTGAGCCCCACACCCTTCCGGCGACTCCCATCACGAGTGCTCCGGCCGGTGCCCAGCTCATGAGCACCGCGGTCTCCCCTTCCAACTTTGGACCCAAGGCCTCGCTCGGGGGTGCCGGAACCGGCTACACCGCGGGTTTGGAGTTTCTCTTTAAGAAGCTCAACGAACCTCAGCTTGAATTGATCGTGCGCGCCTTGGAGGAGGACGTTCGGACGAACATCCTCTCGGCCCCCCACGTCATGACCCTCTCTGGGCAGGAGGCCAGGATCCTGATCGGAGAAAAGTATCCGATCATCGAGAGGACCGTCTCCGGGGGCGATTCGCCGCAGACGACAGAGTCCCTCTCCTACTACCAGGACATCGGGATCGAGCTCTTCGTGGTCCCCTCGGTAGGGGGGGAGCGCCACATCGATCTGATCATCCACCCGATCGTCTCTACGCGGGGCACCACGGTCGGCACCAACGCGTATCCCATCATCAACATCCGGGAGGCGGAGACCCAGGTGGTGGTGGACCATGGGGAGACGGTGGTGATTGGGGGCCTGCTGAAGGATGTCCGATCCAAATCACGAATCGGACTTCCCTTCCTGGGGAAGCTGCCCTTGATCGGGCTGCTCTTTGCGCGCGAGACCGTGGACACGGAGAAGATCGACCTTTTGATCTTCATCACTGCTAAGATCGTGGAACCGGGCAGTCTTTCGCCGGAGGAGACCGAGCGCCTTCAGCGCCGGTATGAAGAGTTCTTGCGCGGCAAGATGTCCAAAGGGAAGAGCTCCTCCGAACCCGCCTCCCCGGTCCCTCAGGTGCCGGCAGACCGCCCCAAGGGTAATCGTGGGATCTTGTATCGGAAACCTTAATCCATAAGAGGGGTGCCAGGTTAAAACCTGGAACCCCTGCCCATGACCAAGAGCGTTAAGGCCTACGCCCTCTTCCTGCCGGAGCTCAGGCAGCTTCTTGCCGCGAAGGATCACGCCACTTTAAAGAGCGTCCTGCGGGAGATTAACCCGGTGGATCTGGCCGAGGGCTGGAACCAGCTCACCCGGGAGGAGCAGCTGGAGTTGTTTCAGCTCTTGGGGACTCGCCGGGCGGTGGTCGTCTTTGAAGAGCTGGAAGTGAAGGACCAGGGCTTCCTCCTCTTAGCCATTGGAGAGCAGGCCACCGGCCAGATGGTGGAGGATCTCCCGCCTGGCGAGGTGGCCCACCTGTTTCGCAAGCTCCCGCGCCGCGTGGTCCAAAAGCTCACCAACCTGGTCAAACGGGAAGAGGCGGCCGAGCGTCTTGAGCAGGCCCTCTCTTATCCTCCCCGCACCGCCGGGGCCTTGATGCACACGGAGGTGATGCGGCTCAAGGAGTCGATGACCGCCTCCCAGGCGTTGGAGCTGGTCCGAGCCTTAAGCCGAACCCATGTGCACGAGGAGGGTTTGCTCACCCAGCTCTATGTCGTGAACGGCAACGGGACCCTGGTGGGCCTTGTGTCGCTGCAGACCCTGGTCTCCGCCCCGCACGACAGCCTGATCAAGGAGCTGGCCTCTTCCGCGCGCGCGATCCAGATTCAGGCCAGCTCCGACCAGGAAGAGGCGGCCCGGGTGGTGGCCAATTACAACCTCATCTCGGCCCCGGTGGTGGATGAAGGCGACCGGCTGGTGGGGGTACTGCTGGTGGATGATGTGATCGACATCATCCGCCAGGAGGCGAGCGAGGACATCGCCAAGATGGTGGGGACCCGGCCCGAAGAGTTCGGGGGCCGCGGCATCCTGCGGATCGTTCGGCTGCGGCTGCCGTGGCTGATCGCCTCGATCGCGGGCGGCTTCCTCGTCTCGATCGTGATCAAGCGGTTTGAGGCGACCTTGCTCCAGGTGGTGGCGCTGGCCTCCTTCATGCCGCTCATCGCGGCCATGGGAGGCAACGTGGGGTCTCAATCGGCCACCATCGTGGTTCGCGGCCTGGCCACCGGTCAGGTCTCGGCGGGCGAGTGGAGCAAGGTGATGATGAGGGAACTCGCGGTGGGGTTGATCTTGGGACTAAGCTACGGACTTTTCGTGGGCGGGTTTGCCTACCAGCTCTATGGGGCGAGCTACGGGGGCTACTTTGCGCTGGTCGTCTGCCTGGGGATGTTTACCTCGATGACCGTGGCCGCCGCGATGGGGGCCGTAGAGCCCTTCTTCTTCAAGCGGTTGGGGATAGACCCGGCCACGGCCACCGGCCCCCTCATCACCACGATCACCGATCTCATCGCCACAGCGACCTACCTCGCCTTGGCTACGGCGATTCTCTTATGAGCACGAGGGCGCTTCTTTTGGTTTTCGCTTTTCTCCTCCTTGGGACAGAGGCGCTTGCGCAGTACCGCCCTCCGCCGGCTCCCAAGGAGGAGCCGCCAGAGGAGGATACCTTTGAGGAGGCGGTGGATCTCAGGCGCTTTCGAAAGGGCCGCATCGACTGGGATACCCAAGAGCTGATCACCAGTGGGCTGACCGCCTTGCATCGGGAGAACCAGAAGATCCTTGAGGCCCTGGCGGCCCTTCGCACCAAGCAGGACCAACTCATCAAGGAGATCTCTCATTTGAAAGAAACCTTAGAACGAATCGAGAAGAAGCCGTGAAGGAACTGTTGATCGACGTGGAAACAATGGAAACGCGGGTGGCCGTCCTGCAGGATGGCGCCTTCGAGGAGTTTTACGTGGAGCGCTCCACACCGGCTCCCTTGTTGGGCAACGTCTACAAGGGAAAGGTGACCTCGGTGGTTCCAGGGATCCGGGCCTGCTTTGTCGATTTGGGAATCGGCAAGAACGGCTTTCTCTACCTCACCGACATCGTGGGGCCTTCTCCGGAGGTGGAGGATGCGGTTCAGATGGAATCGGGTCGGACGGCCGGGGTGCCGCTGGCAGGTCATACCCAGCCCCGGATTCAGGATCTGGTGCGCGTGGGGCAGGAAATCCTGGTTCAGGTGATCAAGGAGCCCCTCGGCACCAAGGGGCCCCGCTTGACCACCCACCTGGCCCTCCCGGGCCGCTTCCTCGTCTTGATGCCGATGGACACGAGCTTCGGCATCTCCCGACGGGTGGAGGAGATCAAGGAGCGGGATCGGCTGCGCGCCCTCCTCAAGGAGCTTCGGCCGCCGGCCGACCTGGGGATCATTGTACGAACCGCGGCCCATGGGGCCAACCGAAAACAACTGGCCAAAGACTTGAGGTTTCTCGTTTCCCTTTGGAAGCGGGTCAAGGTCCGATCGGTCCGCTGTGCCTCTCCGGCCTTAATCCACGAAGAGTACAACCTGCCCTTGAGGATTGTGCGGGACAACCTGACCGAGGAGGTAACCAAGATTGTGGTCGACTCCAAGCCAGAGTTCCAGCAGATCCTGCGCTTCCTCGCGCAGACTGAGCCGCACCTGCGCTCCCGGGTGGAGCTCTACCCCCAGGACGTACCCCTCTTTGAGAAGCGGGGCCTGGAGCGGGAGATCGAGCGGATCTACAACCGGAAGTTCGAGCTTCCCAGCGGCGGCACCGTGGTCTTTGAGCAGACGGAGAGCCTCGTCGCCATCGACGTCAACTCCGGCAAGTTTACGGGGAGAAGGAATCTCGAAGAGACCGCCTTCATCACCAACCTGGAGGCGGCCAAGGAGATCCCTCGGCAGATTCGCCTGCGGGACCTGGGAGGGATCCTCATCATCGACTTCATCGACATGAACGCCCAGTCCCACCGCCAAAAGATCTTCAACACCCTTCAGAACGCCATGCGCAAGGATCGGGCCAAGACCAACCTCATCTTCCTCTCCGAGTTCGGCCTGGTCGAGATGACCCGTCAGAGGGTGCGCCGCTCCCTGGAATCGGTCAACTTCCAGGAGTGCCCCTACTGCGAGGGCAGGGGATCGATCCGCTCGGTCCTGACCGTCTCGATCTCGGCGCTGCGTCAGATCAAGAAGGCCTTCCACACCTCCAAGAAATCCACGGTGGAGGTGACGGTCCATCCGGATCTGGCCAGCCGCCTCTTCAATGAGGACCGGACCTCGATCGCCGCCATCGAGAATCAGTACCGCGGCCGGGTGGTGGTGAAGGCCGATCCCACGCTGCACCTGGAGACGGTCAAGGTCCAGCCAGTATGAAAAAAGCCGGCCGTAAGCCTTCAGCCTTAAGCGGTAAGCAAGAAGTTTTTTCGCTTACAGCTTACAGCTTACAGCTTACAGCTGTTTTTCTTATGGCTTACAGCTTATCGCTTACCGCTGCCTTTCTTACCACCTACCACCTACCGCTTACCGCTGCTTTTGCGGAGGAGACCTCCAGTTTTTCCAAGGGGCTGGCCGCCTACCACGACCGGAAGCTCGATGAGGCCTACCAATTCGCCAAGGAGGCCGTTCGCGAGGAGCCGCGGCATGTGGATGCCCACCTGCTGCTGGGCGAACTTTACTATCTGCGCCAGGAGCTGAACAAGGCCCTCGAGGAGCTGGAGCTGGCCGCCAAGCTCGCCCCCTCCCGGGAGGACATCCAGAAGTCGCTGGCCAAGGTTCGCAGGGAGCTTAAGGTCGAGAAGGGCCTCTCCCGCTCGGACACCTATCCCTTTGTGGTTCGCTTCGCCCAAGGCGAGACGCCGGTTGAGCTGGGAGAGCTCCGAGGGCTCCTCAGAGAAACCTACCGTCTGGTGGGTCAGCCCTTCCAATATTTCCCCAGCTACGCCATCACGGTGATCCTCTATCCGGAGAAGGACTTTGAAGGCGTCAAGGGGATCGCTCATCAAGTGGCCGGACTCTACGACGGGAAGATCCGGCTGCCGCTGACCAAGAACCTCAAGGCCACCGGCAGTCTCAAGGCGATCCTCTGGCACGAGTACACCCACGTCATCGTGCACGACCTTGCCAAGGGCAAGTGCCCGACGTGGCTCAACGAGGGGATCGCCACCGCCCAGGAGGCCCGGGTCCGGGCCATCGACCTGGCGCCGGTTCGGCTGGCCTTTCGGAAAGGGGCCCTGCCGTCTTGGGATACCCTTTGGCAGGAGGCTTACTCCGGAAGCGCGGCCTCTCTGCCGGCCCTCTATGGCCAGGGCTACCTGATTGTCCAGTTCCTGGTGAAGAAGGCAGGGATGCCTGCCCTCCTTTCCCTCTTAAAGCGCTTAAGCTGGGGTGTTCCGATCCTCGACGCCCTCAAGGCGGAGTACCACGTCGACCCCGCCACCCTCGAAAAGGAATGGCTCGCCTGGGCTCGCCGCACGCTGTAAGCTTGCGGGTAAGGCAAATCCGTGATAGCCTAAAGGTTTGCGATGTACGCGATATTGGCCACCGGGGGTAAGCAGTACAAGGTAAGCCCAGGGGCCCTCCTCGATGTGGAGCGGCTCGCGGGGGCAGTGGGGGAGGAGGTGCGCCTGGCTCCGGTCCTGGCGGTCCGCGAAGAAGCGGGCCTGCGGGTCGGGCGGCCCCATCTGGAGGGGGCCGAGGTGAAGGCCAAGATCGTGGGGCAGGTTAAGGGGGCTAAGGTGATCAACTTCAAGTACAAGAGGCGCAAGGGGTACCACCGGAAGGTCGGGCATC
>CAYJSX010000005.1:0-4295 GCA_964372575.1 uncultured Planctomycetia bacterium | reverse complement strand
CTTCCGATCTTCCTCTCGAAACGGTCGTGACTCGAACGCCCAGCGTCTGGGCGTTAAGGCCTACGGCGGGCAGTTTGTCAGCGCCGGATCGATCCTGATCCGCCAGCGGGGGACCCGTTTCAAGCCGGGACTGAACGTCGGCCGTGGCGGGGACGACACCCTCTTTGCCCTTCGGGACGGAATCGTAGTCTTTCCTAAAGCAGGCGTGGTATCCGTTGAGACTCGGTGAGTCGCTTCGTAGACGAAGCCGAGATCGGCGTCGAAGCGGGCCGCGGCGGCAAGGGATGCCGCTCCTTCTACAGAGATCTCTGGACCCGCCACCCGCTCCCTGACGGGGGAGACGGTGGGCGCGGGGGAGAGGTCCTCATTCGGGCCAACCCGCAGCTGAACACCCTCCTTGATTTCCTGAACCAACGCCATTTCCGGGCCGGTCCTGGCGGACACGCCTCTTCCAAAAGAAAAAAGGGGTTTCAAGGCCGAGACTGCGTCATTCAGGTCCCCTTGGGTACCCTCGTGCGGGATGCCGCAACCGGCGAGCTGATCCGGGAGCTTTTGCATCCGGGCGAGGAGATGGTGGTGGCCCGAGGGGGTGCCGGCGGCATCGGAAACGCCCATTCTCAGGTAAGCCCCCAGCGCTGGGCGAGATCAAGGCCTGTTTCCGCCCCTTCTCTGGAGGGGGCGCCAGGGGAAAAGAGGCGGCTTGCGCTGACGCTCAAGGTGCTGGCCGATGTGGGGATCGTGGGGCTGCCCAATGCCGGCAAGTCCACCCTGATCTCCAGCATCTCCCAGGCGAGACCTCAGGTGGCGGCTTACCCCTTCACCACGAAGTCTCCGGTCTTGGGGGCGGTGACGTTGGGGGAGGGCCGGAGGCTGATCGCGGTGGATGTGCCGGGCCTCATCGAGGGGGCGCATGAGGGAAAGGGACTGGGCCTTTCCTTCTTAAGGCACATCGAGCGGACCCAACTGCTCGTCCATCTGATCGACATGGCCGGTGTGGATGGGAGGGATCCGGTGGAAGACTACCGAACCCTCTTGGCCGAGCTTAAGGCGTACGATCCCAAGGTGGCTGCCAAGCCCCAGATCCTCGTGGCCAACAAGATGGATCTCCCGATGGCCCAGGAGAACCTGAAGCGATTTCGTCAGAAGGTAAGGCGCACCCTGCTCGCCATCTCCGCGCGGCAAGGGGAGGGCTTGGATAAGCTCCTTAAAACCCTGGACAGGCGTTTGAAAAAAGATGGAATGGATCCAATCGGTTAAGAGGGTGGTCGTGAAGGTCGGAACCTCCGTCCTCACCACGGCCCAGCATGCCCTGGACGAATCCCGCGTTGCCGGGCTGGCTGGCGAGGTGGCGGCCCTCAGGTCCGCCGGCAAAGAGGTAATCCTGGTAACCTCCGGCGCCATCGGGGCCGGCATGGGCCTTCTGGGGTGGAAGAACCGCCCTAAGGAGATTCATCTCCTCCAGGCCGCCGCGGCCGCCGGACAGGGGCGCCTGATGCAGGCCTACGCGGAGAAGTTCAAGGCGCACGGGTTGGCCTCGGCCCAGATCCTCTTGACCCGGGAGGATCTGACCCATCGGGCCCGGTACCTTAATGTCCGTCAGACGATCCGCACGCTGTTGGCCCATGGGGTAATACCGGTCGTCAATGAAAACGACACCGTCTCGGCGCAAGAGATCCGTTTCGGCGACAACGATGAGCTTTCCGCCCTGCTGGCCCACCAGATGGACGCGGATCTCCTGGTGATCCTGACCGATGTGGACGGGTTCGAGGCGCGGGGCGAAGCCGCAGCCGCTGGCGGCCACAGGATCATTCCCTTGGTGACCGAGATCACGCCGGAGCTCGCGCGGCAGGCCCACGGAACCTCCAAGGCCACCTCCACCGGCGGGATGGCCAGCAAGCTTGCCGCCGCGCGCCTGGTCTTGGCCAGCGGCATCCCCATGGTGCTTGCCAATGGTACAAGACCAGGCCTGTTGGGTAAACTGGTGGAGGGGCACCTGACCGGCACCCTGTTTGTCCCCCGCAGCGCGAAGAGGATCCAAGCCCGCAAGCGGTGGCTCGCCTTTACCGCCAGGCCCAAAGGGGTTTTAAGGGTGGATGCCGGGGCGCGGCAGGCCCTCCTCGAGCAGGGCCGCTCCCTGCTGGCCTCGGGGGTGCGGCGGGTCGAGGGAACGTTTCGCGGCAAGGATCTGGTTTCTGTGGCGGATGAGAGGGGAGCTGAATTTGCACGCGGGCTGGTCCATTATTCCTCGCAGGAGCTTGCCCAGATTGCGGGTTTGAAATCGGCCCAAATCGCGCAGCTTTTAAAGCGCAAACCCCAAGAGGTGATTCACCGGGATGAGCTTGTCATCTTACGTTGAGGCCCTTTTAAAGGCAGCCAAGACGGCCGCCGTCGCGCTGGCTCAAGCCCCCCGAGAGCGCAAGGACAAGGCCCTGCTGGCCATGGCCAAGGGCCTTGAGGCCGGCGAGCCGGAAATCCTCAAGGCCAACGCCAAGGATCTTCAAGCGGCCAGGCGCAAGGGAACCACCGGGGCCCTGTTGGATCGGCTCGAGTTGAACTCCAAGCGGATTCGAGAGATGGCCCAGGGGCTGCGGGAGGTGGCTGCCCTGCCGGACCCGGTGGGCTCGGTGCTGGCCCAGCGGACACGACCCAACGGCCTGAAGATCGCCAAGGTGCGAATCCCCATCGGGGTCATCGCCATCGTCTTTGAGGCCCGTCCCAACGTCCTGGCCGACTGCGCGGGGCTCTGTTTGAAGTCCGGCAATGCCTGCGTCCTGAGGGGCGGGTCTGAGGCGATCCATTCCAACCGGGCGATCTTCAAGAGACTTAAGACGGCGGCGCTGGATTCCGGCCTGCAGCGCGGGACGGTGAATCTGGTGGGGAAGACCGATCGGCGCGCGGTGGATCTCCTTCTCTCCGGTGTGGGGCTGGTGGACCTCGTGATCCCCAGGGGCGGGGAAGGGCTGATTCGCCAGGTGGTGGCCAAGGCCCGGGTACCGGTGATCAAGCAGTACAAGGGGATCTGCCACACCTATGTGGATGAGGACTGCGACCAGGCGATGGCGCGGGAGATCTGCTACAACGCCAAGGTTCAGAGGCCGGGTGTGTGCAACGCCATGGAGACCCTTCTGGTTCACCGGAAGGCCGCTCCCCGGTTCCTTCCGATGATGGCGCAAAGGTATCTTAAGGCCGGTGTGGAACTTCGGGGGGATCCCAAGACTCGCCAGATCTTGCGAGGGCTGCCGGTGGCGCGGGCGAGGGAAAAAGACTGGGGCACCGAATACCTGGATCTCATCCTCTCTGTTCGGGTGGTCGACTCACTTCAGGCGGCGATCGATCACATCCGGCGCTACGGCTCAGGACACTCCGACGCGATCGTCACCCGCTTGAAGGCCAACGCCGAGCGCTTTCTGAAGGAGGTGGACTCGGCCTGCGTCTACGTGAACGCCTCCACCCGATTTACCGATGGAGGGCAGTTCGGCCTGGGGGCGGAGATCGGGGTCTCCACCGACAAGATCCATGCGCGCGGGCCCATGGGGCTTGAGGAGCTGACGACCTACAAATACGTCGTGACCGGAACCGGGCAGGTGAGACGCTAGCCCGATGCCTCCATACGAGGGAGGTGGTGGGGTGCGGATCGGTCTCTTCGGCGGCTCCTTTGACCCGGTGCATCAAGGGCATCTGCTGGCCGCCGAGGGGGCCCAGAAGGCGTTGAACCTGGACCGGGTCCTCTGGATCGTTAGCGGCATCCCGCCCCACAAAGGGCCGCCCAGCCGCGTTTCGCCGGAGGATCGGTTCAACCTGGTGACGCTGGCCATCCAGGGCAACCCCCATTTTGAAGTCTCCAGGGTCGAACTGGACAGCCCTTCGCCTTCCTACACGATCGACACGGTCCGCCGGCTTCAGGCCCAAGGTGCGCCAGCGGCCCAATGGTTTTTTCTGATCGGTTCTGACAACGCCCGGGAGCTTGCGTGCTGGAAATCCTTCGATCAATTAAAAACCCTGGTTCGGTTCGCGGTGATTCCGCGGCCCGACCTTCCAGGGGCGGCGTATCCTGAAGGGGTGGAGGAGATCCCGGTCAAGACCCTTGCCGTTTCTTCTTCTCAAATCCGGCAGCGGATTGAAAAGGGCCTTTCCATTCAAGGTCTGGTTCCAGAGGCGGTGGCCCGCTACATCCAAGCCCGAGGGCTGTACCGATGAGGTGGCGGCCCACCCCGGATCACATGGGCACCCAATCGATCTTGCCCTCGGGGCCGGGCCGTCCAGCGAAGCTCGGAACTCCCGCTCGGCAACAGGGG
>CAYJSX010000004.1:0-22713 GCA_964372575.1 uncultured Planctomycetia bacterium | reverse complement strand
TCGCGGTCAACACCCTGCCCAGCCCTGAAGACATCCACCGCCGCCACGAGGAGCTGCTCAAGACGCGGGATGTGCTGCTGCGCGAGGCCCGGCGAAAAGGGTGGTGGGCCTCCTTGGCGCTCAACTTCAAGCGGCGCTGGTGGAGGTGGCTCGATTCCAATCTGATCGATGTGATCATGCACACGATGCAGGGGATGGAGTACGAGCTGGCCGAGGCGGCCTGCGCCCAAGCCGATGTGGAGCTGCACCCCACCATCCCGATGATCAACTGGTTCGAATTTTACAACGTGAAGAAACTGATCCGCCGCGGCGAGGAGGAGACCGAGCTGCGCCTTCTGGCCATCAAGAAGCTGGTCTGCGGGACTGCGTAGCCATGTTAGGGTGCCAGGATAAATCCTGGCACCCTAAGAGGGAGGTGTGGATGGCGATTTATAAGGTGGGGGTGGTGGGGGCAGGGACGATGGGGGCCGGGATATCCCAGGTGATCTCCTACAACGGCACACCGGTCGTCTTGAAGGAGGTGAGCGACGAGCTTCTCAAGAAAGGAATGTCTACCATCCGAAGGGTGTACGAGGGGCGCGTGGCCAAGGGGCGGATGACCCCCGAGGAGATGGAGAGGCACCTGGCCCTGGTTACCCCAACGACCACCTACGAGCCCTTCAAAGAGGTGGACCTGGTGATCGAGGCGGTGCCCGAGCTGATGCCGATCAAGGAAGAGGTTTTCCGAGCGCTCGATGGCGCCTGCGGGGAGGGGGCGATCCTGGCCACCAACACCTCGGCCCTTTCGATCTCGGCGCTGGGGGCGATCACGAAGCGTCCGGAGAAGGTAGTGGGGATGCACTTCTTTTATCCGGCCCATGTGATGAAGCTGGTGGAGGTGATCCCGGGGCTCACCACCTCCACAGACACGGTGGATGAGGTGGTGGCCTTCGCCGAGTCGCTCAAGAAGATCCCGGTTAAGGTTCAGGAGTGCCCCGGCTTCCTCGTGAACCGGCTCCTCATGCCGTACCTCAACGAGGCGGTCCTCTGCTTAGAAGAGGGCTCGGCGTCGGTGGAGGAGATCGACCAGGCGATGAAGGCCCAGGGTTGGCCGATGGGGCCCTTGACCCTGATCGATGCCCTGGGGATGGACATCTGCGCCGAGGCCGGAAAGATCCTTTGGCAGGGGTATGGCGAGCGGATGCAGCCGGCCTTGGCTTGGAGCCGGATGCTGGAGTTAAAGCGTCTGGGCAGAAAGGGTGGGGCCGGCTTCTACAACTACGCTACCGCTGGCCCAACCGAAGGGGGCCAGGTGGATGAGGCATTGATCCAGGAGATCAGGAGGCTTGGCCCCTCAGGAAAATCCAGTGGCGGATTCACGCCGGAGCGCCTCATGTACCTCATCGTGAACGAAGCCGTCCTCACCCTCCAGGAGGGGATCTCCTCGGCGAGCGAAATAGAGATGGCCGTCCTGGCCGGCCTGGGCTATCCATCCTCCAAGGGGGGATTGCTCCATTACGCAGACAGTCTTGGGATCGATACCCTGGTGGATGGGCTGGATCGGTTCACGCAGACGCTCGGGTTTCGCTTCCACCCGGCCCACCGCTTGAGGACGATGCGCCACGCCGGATTTCTGGGGGTAAAGACGAAGCGGGGGTTCTTCACCTACTAGGGTGCCAGGATAAATCCTGGCACCCCCTTCGCGGAGGCCACATGCCTGACTATCAATACCTGGGGGTTACCACCGAAGAGAAGGTCTGTGTGCTGACGGTCAGCAACCCGCCGGCCAACCTCCTCTCGAGCTTGGTGCTGGCCGAGTTGAGCGGCTTTCTGGACGCCCTGGCCGAGAAGCCCGAGGCCAAGGTCTTGATCGTGACCGGGGCTGGCACCTTTTTCATCGTGGGGGCCGACGTCAAAGAGATCGCCGCCATTCAAGGGGCCTCTTTCGGCACCGAGGCCTCCACGCTGGGGCAGATGGTCTTCAGCAAACTGGAGAATCTCCCCATCCCCACGATCGCCGCCATCAACGGCCACTGCCTGGGCGGGGGCAATGAGCTGGCCATGGCCTGCAGTCTGCGGATCGCCAGCGACCGGGCCCGCTTTGGCCAGCCGGAGATCAATCTCGGGATCATGCCCGGTTTCGGAGGAACCCAGCGCCTGCCGAGACTCGTAGGCCTGGCCCGGGCGCTGGAGCTCAATCTAACCGGCGATATGGTGAGTGCGCAGGCGGCCCTGGAGATGGGACTCGTTAACAAGGTGGTACCAGAGGCCGAGGTGATGAAACAGGCCTTGGGCCTGGCCAAGAAGATTGCCGAGAAGAGCCAACCTGCCGTGGAGCGGATCTTGAAGGCCACCCAACAGGCGCTTGCGCTTCCGGCCGCCGAGGGCTTCAAGCTCGAGTCCAAGCTCTTTGGGGAGCTGTGCGAGACGCAGGACATGCGGGAGGGCCTCACCGCCTTCCTGGAGAAACGCCGCCCCAAATTCCAGGATAAATGATCGAGTGAGCTCTCACTGGCAGACGATCCCCCAGATGCTCTTTGATCAGGCGAAGCGGTACGGCCGCAAACGGGTCCTGCGCGCCAAAGGGAAGGGAACCTATTCGGACCTTCCCTGGAGCGAGCTGGCCAAGGCGGTGGAGGCGGTTGCCTTGGGGCTCATGGAGCTGGGGCTCGCCCCTGGGGATCGGGCGGCGATCCTTTCTGAGAATCGCCCGGAGTGGGCCATCGCCGATCTGGGGTGCCTCTTAGCGGCAGGGGTGACCGTGCCGATCTACACAACGCTGGCCCCTTCCGACCTCTCTCACATCCTGAAGGATTCCGGTGCCAAGATCCTCTTTGTCTCCACCCCGGAGCTGATGACCAAGGTCCTCACCCTGGAGGAAGTCTCGACCCTTAAGATCATCCTCTTTGACGCCCCCTACCGGATCTCCGGCCCAAAGATCTGGTGGCTGGGGGAGGTGATGGGCCTGGGCAAGACCGCCGGCGAGACGGCAAGAAGGAAGTTGATCGAATACCGGCAACAGGGCAGCGAGAAGAACCTGGCCTCGATCATCTACACCTCTGGAACCACCGGACCTCCCAAGGGGGTGATGCTGACCCACGGCAACTTCCTCTCCAACTGCCGGGCGATCCACGAGATCCTGCCCATCACCGATCAGGATGAAACCCTCTCCTTCCTGCCCCTCTCCCACGTCTTCGAGCGGACCGCCGGCTATTATTTCGTCTTGTTCGTTGGAGGCATGGTGACCTATGCCCAGTCGCTCGAAACGGTCCCGGAGGAGCTGATCCGGTATCGGCCGACCCTCTTGACGGCCGTTCCCCGTTTCTACGAAAAGGTCTACGAGCGGATCCAGGAGAAGGTGCGCAACACCCCCTGGATCAAACAAAAGATCTTTGCCTGGGCGGTGCGGGCCGGCCGGAACCGGCTGGCCGATCGGCTCGTGTGGCACCAGATCCGGGAGCGTTTCGGAGGTGGACTTCGCTTCTGCATCTCAGGATCAGCGCCCCTTTCCAAGAAGCTGGCTGAATTTTTCTATTCGGCAGGCATCCTGATCCTGGAAGGATATGGCCTGACCGAGACCTCACCGGTCATTACGGTCAACCGCCCGGAGAAGTTCCGGTTTGGCACGGTAGGCCTGCCCATCCCAGGGGTGGAGGTGAAGATTGCCGAGGATGGAGAGATCTTAACCCGGGGCCCCCACGTGATGCAGGGCTATTTCAATAACCTCAAGGCCACGGCGGCGGCGATCGACCCGGAGGGCTGGTTTCATACCGGAGACATTGGCGAGCTCTCGCCCGACGGGTTTCTCGCCATCACCGATCGGAAGAAGGATATGATCAAGACCTCCGGCGGCAAGCTGATTGCGCCCCAAAACCTGGAGGCCCGGCTGAAGGCCGATCCCTGGATCGCGGATTCAGTCGTGATTGGGGACCGCCGCAAATTCTTGACGGCCCTGGTGGTGCCGCAGCGGGCGAAGGTAGAGGCCTTGGCCAGGCGCGAGGGCTTAGCCGGCGACTACGAAACGCTGATCCAGCATCCCAAGGTTTTCGAGCAGCTCTGGGAAAGGGTCCAGGCGATCAACCAGACGCTGGGCTCCTTTGAGCAGCTCAAGAAGGTCACCCTCCTGCCTGAGCCCTTCAGCCTCGCAGCCGGGGAGCTCACCCCCACCCTGAAGGTCAAGCGCCGGGTGGTGGAGGCCCGCTACGTCGCCGCCATCGAGGCGATGTACCAAGAGTGACCAGGCTGTGGCCACACGCCTGTTGGTGCGTTCCCGTGGGGTGTGGCCAAGGGAGGTGGTGGGGTGGTAGAATACGTTAAGCCCACCGAAGGGTTCCTTCGGGCCGGCGAGGGCCTGCGCCTCTTTTGGCGCGGGTGGGAGGCGCAGAACCCTAGGGCGGTTGGTCTCCTGGCCCATGGGCTGGGAGAACACAGCGGCCGTTACGAGGCCTTGGCCCAGTGGTCCTCAAGGAACGCGGTGAGCCTTTTTGCCATCGACCACCGGGGTCACGGCCGCTCCGGCGGCCAACGGGGTGATCTCCGGTCGCTGGCAGAGGTGGTGGAGGATCTCCATCGGCTTGTTGAAGAGGCCAAGAGGCAGAACCCGAAGCTCCCCAGGGTACTTATTGGACACAGCCTGGGGGGGCTAATCGCCTTGAATTATGCCGCGCGGCATCCAGAGGGGATTAACGGGGTTGCCGTTTCCTCTCCTGCCCTTCGCTTGGCCAGGCCCGCCCCTTCCCTCAAGGTCGCGATGGCCCACGCCTTGGCCCGCCTGCTCCCTCGGACCCCCATTCCAAACGGTGTGAATCCAGCCGATCTTTCCCGAGATCCTCAAGTGGCCCAACGGTACGAGGCCGATCCGTTGGTCCATAGGGTGATCACCGCCCGCACGGCGATCACCTTAAAGAAGGCAATGGAGGAATCGATCGCCCTGGCGCCGAAGCTCAAGATTCCCTGCCTGATCCTGGTGGGAGGGGCGGACAAGGTTTGCGACCCTCAGGCCGCTTACGAATTCTCTCAGCACGTCGACTCCACGCTCGTCCGCTTTCGCCGTTACGAGGGGCTCTACCACGAGCTTTTCAACGAGCCCGAGCGGGAGGAGGTGTTGGCGGACTTGCTGGGCTGGATGAAGGAGGTCGTGGGGTGAAGCGCCTCTTTGCCCTGACGCTGCCGGTTGCCCTGTTTATCCCGCTGGCCGGACCCTTGTCGGTCTGGTTCTTCCAGATGACCGAGTCGACCTTCTTAAGGCCGGTGGCGGTGAGCGGCCCCCTCAAGGTCCGAGAAGACCCTTACGGGTCCGGTGAATTCCTGGCCCGGCGCAGCGGCCGGCGCCAGCATCAGGGGATCGATCTCTTGGCACCGGTGGGGACCCCGGTTTTGGCGGCCAAGTCTGGGCAGGCCTTTGTGGGACGAGCGAAGAACGGCCTGGGCCGCTACGTGGAGGTTCGGCATCCGGATGGCTGGATGACCCGGTATGCCCATCTGGCGGAGATTCGAATTCGGGATGGGCAGAGGGTTCGTCGGGGCGAGGTCCTCGGTGTTGTGGGAAAGAGCGGCAATGCCAAAAGAGGGCTCATTCATTCGCACCTTCACTTTGAGGTGCGTGATCCAAGCGGTTTAGCGGTGAACCCGTGGGAAGTCATGAATGATAAAACCAGCGATAAGCCATAAGCGACCAGCAACCCGCTTTTTCCTATTCGCTATTCGCTCTTCGCTCTTGGTTGCTGTTCTTGCCGGGTGCGCCACCCTGTACAACCCGGCCACCGGGAAAAAGGAGACCCTTCTGCCCACCGCCATCGAAACGGTCCTAGTGAGCAAGATGCGGATGGAGGCGGGCATGACCGCCGCCCGGATAGGCCATGTGGAGGCCCAGCAGGTGACCCGGGCTCAGGAGATCGGCCAGAAGATCGCGGCCGTGGGCGACCGCAAGGATGTGAAGTACCAATTCGGCGTAAAGGAAGACCCGGTCCTCAATGCCTTTAACATGGGGGCAGGGGTGGTCTACGTCCACACCGGGCTCTTGGAGAAGACCGATGACGAAATGCTCGCCGCTGTCCTTGCCCATGAGGTAGGACACGACGCGGCCCGGCACGTGATCAAGCACATGCAGGCGGCCTACGGGTTTGTGGGGCTGATGAAGCTGGCCCAGGTGGCCGGCATGAAGTCCCAGGGCGCCCAGCTGGCCAACTTCATGTTTACTCTCATCATGAATGGGTTCAGCCGGCAGGATGAGCTGGAGGCGGACCGGCTCGGGATTCGGTACTTGAACCGGGCCGGCTACGATCCCCAGGCCCTGATCCGGGTCTTTGAGATGTTTGAGAAGGAAATGCCGGAGGGTCCTTTGGATAAGGCGATGGTCTGGACCCAGACCCACCCCCTGCACAGCGATCGGGTCAAACAGGCCAAGGAGGAGATCGCCCAGTTGAAGGCGCAGGCCTTCTGTCCCACCTGCGGCGAGATCTATCCGGCCGATAAGAAATTTTGCGAAAGGGACGGGGCTTGGCTTAAGGTGAAGGCGCAATAAGGGTGCTTTGGTTTAACCTGGCACCCTTACCTTGAGGATCAACGATGGTAAGACTCTTTGCCCTTTGGGTGGCGGCGCTGGCGGTGGCACTGCTCCTCGTCCTGATTCGGGAGGAGCGGCTGGCCTCCAGGGGAAAGGTGCCGGTAGGCAGACTGCGGCGGCTCTGGGTCAGGTCAGATCGGCGCCGGGCTCCTCGGTATCGGATCGATTGGCCCATTCGGTACGAGCGGATGAACGGCGGGGAACTCGATCTGGCGGCCAGCCGGGACGTGAGTGAAACCGGCATCGGGCTCATGGTCCGGGAGCGGTTGGAGGTCGGCAGTTCCCTCCGTCTGACCTTAGCCCTGCCTGGGGATCCGCAGCCGGTTACCCTGACCGGTCGGGTGATGTGGAGCCGACCTATCCCTGAAGCCATTCAGCCCAAGGGTGGTTCTCGCTACTTCTTCGTCGGGATCCACTTTCAGGAGACGGATCCTCAACGGACAGCCAAGATTCAGGCAGCCCTGGAAAAGATCCGTGACTCCTAATCTTGGGGCCAGCGACGAGAAGGCCAAGCCCTACGCCCGCGCCAAGCGAAAGGCCTGGCTGCTGGAGCTGGCCTTGGCGCTAGGCTTCTTGACGGCCGTTTCCTTTACACCGGCGGCCCGGGCCTTAAGATCCTGGGTGGCTGACCTGGTCTCTGGCTGGCCCCTTCAGACGGCCCTCTTTGTGACCGTCTTAAGCGCGGGCTTTACCCTGTTGGAATTTCCGTTGACCCTCTATCGCTCCTTTGTGCTGGAGCACCGCTTCGGCCTCTCGAACCTTGCCTTTCCCAAATGGCTGTGGGATTATATCAAGCAACTTTTGGTGGGTGGGCTGTTGAGCTTGCTCGTGATCGAGGGGCTCGTCTTTATTATCCACCGCGCGCGAGAAAACTGGTGGCTGTGGGCAACGGGCGGCTGGTTTCTCTGGTCCTGCTTCCTCACCTGGGTCATGCCGGTCGTGCTGCTGCCCCTCTTTTATCGGCAGCGCCCCTTGGACAACGAGGCCCTCCGGCAGCGGCTAGAGTGCTTTCTGGAGCGCTGCGGAACTCGAGTCAGAGGCATCTTTGAGGTGAATTTGAGCCGCACCACCAAGAAGGCGAACGCCTGCCTGTGCGGACTGGGGGCTTCTCGAAGGGTCCTGATCAGCGACACCCTGCTCACTTCCTATCCACCGGAGGAGGTGGAGGTGGTGTTGGCGCACGAGTTGGGGCACCACCGGAAGCGTCATCTAGGGATTCACCTGGGGGTAGGGACCCTAGCCGTCGGGCTCTCTTTCTTGGCCGCGGACTACGCCGTGGGGGCGTGGGGTAGTTCGCTTGGCCTTTCAGGGATCTTCGATCTGGCGGCCCTGCCGGTCGCCGCCCTGGTTTTTCTTGTTGTGGGAACGCTGCTCCTTCCGGTGACGAACGGCGTCTGGCGATTCTTGGAGGCGCAGGCCGACCGCTTTGCCCTCGCGGCCACCGGCAATCCGGAGGGCTTTGTGGCTGCGATGCGCCGGCTTGCCCAGCAGAACCTGGCTGAGCTTTCTCCGCCTCGATGGGTGGAGTGGCTCCTGTACGATCACCCCTCACTGGCCAGGCGGATCGCCATGGCGGAAAACCTCGCCCTCTCCCCTGGTGGCAGAGGGATGGGGTGAGGGGGCTGTTGATATGGCTGACTGCATCTTCTGTAAAATTGCGGCCAAAGAGATCCCAGCCAAACTGGCCTATGAGGATAAAGAGGTGATCGCCTTCCACGACATTAACCCTCAGGCCCCTGTCCACCTTCAGATCATCCCCAAGTGCCACATCGCCCGAGTCTCAGAGCTTACCTCTGATACAATTTACCTTTTGGGAAAGATGGTCTTGAAGGCCAACCAATTGGCCAAGGAGCTGGCGATCGCCGAGCCAGGGTATCGGCTGGTGGTGAACTGCAATCCAGGGGCAGGGCAGTCGGTCTACCATCTGCACCTGCACCTTTTGGGCGGCCGCCCCCTTCGTTGGCCGCCCGGCTGAAGTGGAAATAGGTGCCAGGTTGAAAAGGAGTGTTACGCTGAATGTATGACGTCGTCGTTGTTGGGGCAGGGCCGGCAGGAACGATCTGCGCCTACCTCACCGCCAAGGCAGGGCTTTCTACCCTCATCCTGGAGGAGCACGAGGCGGCCGGTCTCTTTGTCAACTGCACCGGGATCATCGGAGTGGAGGCGTTTCGCAAGCTCGAGCTTCCCACCGAGCCCATCTTAAGCAGTTTACAGGCGATCACCTTCTATGCCCCTTCCGGGCGCTCCTTCCGTTACGATCCTGGCAAGCCCCTGGCCCATGTGGTGAGCCGCATCCAATTTGACCAGACCCTCGCGAGCCTTGGCCAATCGGAGGGCGCCTCCTTCCGGTTCGGATATCATGCGCGGTTCATTCGAGTGGATACGCAAGCGGTGGAGCTCAGGCAATCGGAAGAGGATGCCGATCCAATCTATGGCAAGGTAGCGGTGATTGCGACCGGTTTCGGTTCCAACCTCCCCCTGCAGGTCGGTTTGCAGGGACCCCGGGCGATTGTCTATGGGGCCCAGGCAGAGGTGGAGATGGAGGGCTTAGGCGATGTGGAGATTTATCTCGGCCAATCGGTTGCCCCGGAGGCCTTTGCCTGGTTAGTGCCCCTTACCCCTGGCCGAGCCCGGGTGGGGCTCCTCGCTTCTCAGAAGGCCCCATTCTATTTCCAGAATCTCCTACAGCACCCAGCGGTTGCCAGGCGTCTTTTGACTAAAGAGCCCAAGATGCTGCTGAGCCCTGTACCCACCGAGACGATCGACCGCAGTTATACCGACCGGGTTCTCGTGGTAGGCGAGGCGGCCGGCCAGGTCAAGACCACCACCCAAGGAGGGATCTACTACGGAATGCTCTGTGCGAGCATGGCGGCCCAGACCATTCAGGAGGCGGCCAAGGCGAACGATTTTAGGAGTGAGCGTTTAAGCAGCTATGAAAAGGCCTGGCGGCAGGCGATCGGTGAGGAACTCAAGATGGGCCTCCACTTGAGAGAGCTCTTCTCCCGCTTAAGCGACGCCCAGATCGACGCGATGGTGGAGTTGGGGACCCGCGATGACATCATCTCTTTGGTCAAGCGGCTGGCCCAGTTCGACTGGCACCGGGAGCTGATCGAAACCTCCCTGAAGCTTCCCGCGCTTAAAGAAGTGGCCCGTGCGGGGTTATGGTAGCTATGCCGTGGTGGCCTTTTTCTAAGACGAGGTACCTCTACCAGAATACGCGCCAGTATCCCCGTCTGCCGGCCTCATGGCCGGTCAAGTGCGAGCCGACCCAGGAGGCGCCAAGGTTACCTCTGGTCACCCGGACCAAAGACATCTCGGCCGGTGGGGTGGCGGTGGTGGTAAGGGAGGCGATGCCGGTATCCACCCGAATCCATCTGGAGATCTTTGTCCCTACCCTTAACCGCATCCTATCGATGGAGGCCGAGGTGGTTCGGTGTCGTCCACTTCAGCGAGGAACCTTTGAGTTGGGTGTCCGTTTTATCCAGATTGACCCCACGGATCGCCAACAGCTTCAACAAGCGGTAGAGAAGGCCCTCAGCCCCAAGCGGCATGCGCGCCATCTTGGAAGCTGGTGGCGCAGGGTTGAGTAGTGGTGTGAAGGCCTTGGCGGCGATGGGTATTTCGATGGCAGCAGGGATTTTGTTCTGGGGGCAAGGGGCGCAGGCCCAAGCCGTTTCACCCGATCTTAAGCAGATCGAGGAGGAGAGGCATCAGGCTCAGAGACTTGCCGATGCGATGGTCGAAGAGCGCCGGGCGACCCAGCTCGCCGAACTCGTGGCGCAGGAGAAGAGGGAGGCGCTGAAGTTGGCTGGGCTCAAACTGCCGCTGGATCGCTGGCAGGTCTTTCCCCAAGCGCCTCTAGAAAAAGAGGGGCCCTTGGAGTTTTTAAGAAAGAGGGTCAAGGTAGGGGTTGGATTCGACGAGGAGTACAACCTGAACGTCCTTCTGGAGGATAACAAGAAGCAGAAGGAGTTTATCAGCACCCTGGAGGGCCAGGTTGTCTTCCTGGATCCCAGGGGCTCCCTAGAGTACGGAGGGTCTTACGAGGTCAACGCCTTCCGGCACCACCGGAGAAATCGCAATGCGATCAACCACGAGGCACGCGGCTTGGTCAAGTTTGACCCTGGGGGCCTGTATTCTTTAGAGGCGAACTACCTTTTGGATGTGAAGAACTCCTTTATCTTCAGCTCTCTCACAGAGGAGAATAAGATTGTGGACATCCTGCGCCGAAGCGCCGACTTCCAGCGCCGGGTGACCCACGGGTGGGACTCAAGGCTTCTCTACAACTTTAATCCCACGACCCGTCTTACCTCAAAGGCGAGTTATGAACTCTTTGACGATCAGATTGCCCAGGACGCGGGGACCGATCGGAAAACCTTAAAGGCGGGCGCATCTCTTGAGCGGGAGCTTAACCCCAAGATGACCCTCAAAGGAGAATACCTCTTCACCGACGTCGTGCTTCCCAGCAGCAAGTTGAGCAGCTCAAAGACCCACACGGCAACCCTGGGGCTGGGGCTTTCCGTGACCGACTTCTTAGACCTCGATCTCGCCCTGTCTCACAATGAGGCCACGCCCCGCGAGACCAACAAAACGGCGATCACCCAGGCCTTTACCGGCGGGTTCGACCTCAAGTTTGAGAAAGAGGCCCAGAGATTGGTGGGACGCAGGACCACCATCGGTTTCAAATATTCCGATACGCGGGACGCCTCTTATCAAGGAGAAAAGGTGATCCGGGTCAGGAACACCAAGCCCTCCTTTGAGGTGAATCACGAGCTGACTCGCCTCGTCTCTTTAAGTTTAAAGGGATTTTATCTGAAGAGCAAACCTGAGATCATTGTGGGAGGGGCAACCCGGCCGAAGGTGGAGCGCTCCTACAACTTGAATTTTGAAATCAAATGGCAGCTCTTAAAGGATGCAGACCTCCTTTTAAACTATCGCCATTCCCGATCCAAGAGCTCGGATGCCACTGGACAGGTGATCAGTGTTGGTTTTGAGACGCTCCTCTAAGCCCTTTCTTTTGTGGGTGTGTCTGGCACTCTTTTTCTCTGGCTGCGCGGCTGCCCCCAAGGCTTCCACCAAGCCATCCCCCAGGGTGGACTCCGCAACTGAGGCAGCCCGTCGTGCCGAGCTTGAGCAACAACGCCGGCAAGAAGTGGAACGCAAGCGCGCCGAGGCCACCCGCAAGCAGGCCGAAGCCGAAGCCAAACGCTGGGCCGAAGATGCCCAACGCAAGCTCAAGGCCCAACAGGAGCAGGAGGCCCTACAGGCCAAACGCCGCGCCCAGGCCGAACAGAAAGCTGAGCAGGCCCGTCTAGAAGCCGAACGCAAGGCCCAACTGACCCGCCAGCAAGCCGAAGCCAAACGCCGCCAGGAAGAAGGGGCCGCCCGCCGCAAGGCCGAAGCCGAGCGCCTCGAGGCCGCCCGGAAGGCCGAGCTCGCCCGCGAGCGCCTCGCCGCCGAAGAGCGCAAGAGAGAAGCTGCGCGCCAGGCCGAAACAGCTCGCCTGGCCAAACTTCAGGCCAAGCTCGCCCGCAAACAAAATCAAGAGGCCGAGCGCCTCGAGCGTCAATTGGAGAAGGCCTGGCGGGCTGAGCAAGCGGCCCGTGCCAAGGCCGAGCGCAAAGTTGAACAAGGGCTCATCGAAACTGAGCAAGCCGAGCCCCAACCAGAAGCTCCCCCTCAACCCAAAGGCCCCATCGGCAAGTGGTTGGGGTGGATGGAGGGGATGTGGCCTGGATCGGCTATTCCTGCGCGAGAGGTGGCACGGGAGGCCTATCGGCTAAGGGTTGGTGATGAGGTTGAGATTTCTATTTCGGGCTATCAGGAGCTTGCCTTTAGCGCGGAGGTTCTTCCAAGCGGAAATCTTTCTTTTCCCCTGGTAGGCCTGGTTCAGGCCAGAGGCCGCACCCTTGAGGAAGTAACTGAGGAGGTACAGGAGAGGTTGAGGCAGCAACAGCAGATCCGCGGGGAAGGAGGGCCCAACGTAGGGGATCTCTTTGGAAAGACCGTCTCGGTTGCCGAGGCCCTAGGGGATGTTTACCGTTTGCGCCCGGGCGACCAGTTGAACATCTCCGTATGGGGATACGACAAGTTGGATGTTACCACGACTGTTCTGGAAGATGGAAGCCTGTTGTTCCCCCTGCTGGGATATGTGGAGGTGGATGGAAAAACACTCCGAGAGGCGGAAGGAGAGATTCAGCAGATCCTGAATGAGGGTTACATCGTTGAGCCCCGGGTTAACTTAAAGTTGGTAGGGGCTGAGTTTTCCATTCTCGGGGAGGTGGAAAAACCCGGTCCCTATCCTGTGGAGGGGAGTGTCGATCTGCTCACCGCCTTAAGCCAGGGGGCGCAGGTCAACATCTTCAGCGGTCCTGGCCGGGTGGAGATCATTCGGATGCGCGAGGCAGGCAGACAACTGATCGTTGCCGATGTGGACAAGATCCTCAAGGGGATCGAGCCCAACCTCAGGATTCTCCCCAGGGACTTCCTCTACGTCCGGCGCCGCCTCTTTGAAGAGCTCAAGATAAAGGGACGGATGCTGGGGGCAAGGTTTTACATCTATGGAGAGGTGGGCAACCCTGGCTCTTACGTCATGGGGGAGCAGACCAACCTCCTGACGGCGATTACGTCAGCCGGTGGGATTACCAAGTTTGGTTCAGCCGAACTGGTGATTGTGCGGCCGCGAGGGGAAAGAAAGGTGAGGATCCATGCCAATGTGGAGAGGATCCTCTCAGGAAGAGATCCGAACATCGACATCTTCCCACACGACATCCTCTATGTCCGAAGGCGTTTGTTCTAACCGTGACGTTCAGTCGCTGGTTTCGTCTCTTGCGCCTGCCGGTGGCCCTGGTTTCTATCCCCCTGTTCTTTATCTTCTACAACCGCTTTCTTCTGGATGCCAGCCTTCGGACGCTCAAGACCTCCTTATCCATCTTGGATTTAGCCACGGGCGTTGGGCAAGCAGAGGCTGCCTTGGTGCTTGTGGACGAGACGCTGACGCAAGAGATGGCCAAGGAAGAGTTAGACCTCAAGGCCCTGGCGACCCTCCAGTACGCCCAGGGGGCCTTGGCCACGGCGGATCCGGAAAGGCCGGTTGAGGATGTCCAAGTGATGGTTTCCACCCTTGCCGAAGAGGAGACGACCCGCCGGGGAGCCTGGCTCAATGCGGCGGATGGCATGGTGACAGGTCTTCAGACCGGGATTCGCCGGTTCGTCCTATTACCCAGACAGATGGTAAGAATAACCACCCAGGAGGTCGATCGAAAGCTGTTGGCTCAGGCCATCGAACTGGAAAGGAAAGGTCTCCTTCCGGAGGCCTCCACCCTCTACCAGGAGTTGATCGCCTCTTATCCCCATTATGCGGGGAGGATACTGCTTAAGATGCGCCTGGGGCTTGGGTTTCAAAAGAGGGGCGAGTTGGATGAGGCAGAGCGTCTTTACCGAGAGGTCCTCCAGGAGGCGACTTCCCCTATAGAGGTACAGGTTGCCCAACAGAGGATGGCCCAGGTGGCGGAGGCTCGGCAGGTCGAGGCCAAGGCCAGGCAAGAGGAGGAGCGTCTGAAGTATCTGCCCAAGGCAGAGCGCCACCGGGTAGCTTATGCGGTGGGCTCTTTGTGGATTCAGGCCAATCGGTTGGACCGAGCAGCAAAATTTTTTGCAAAATCTGTAGAGGCCCTCCCAGAGGGAGATTTGGCGTTGCCGGCCTTGTTCAAGGAGAGTTGGTGTTTGAGGAGCCTAGGTAAGCTTGAGGAGGCAGGAGGTCTGCTCCAGGAGATCATCCGTCGCGATCCCAACAGTTCTTGGGCAGGGATGGCTTACCTTCAGATGGCAGAGATCTACAAGGCCGGAGGAGACTACGAAGGGGCCGTCCAAGCCTACGATACCGCTATTGGTCAGACCCGGGACGTCACCCTCCAGGCCCTCACCTATGCCCAGGCCGGATCGGTCTCTCGGTACGACTTGAAAGACCCCGAGAGATCTCAGGCTTACTTTCAAGCCCTGGCCGGATATTTTCCGGCCAGCGTCTTAAGCTCAGCCGAGCGCCAGATCACTCAACTGGCCGTGAAGAAGCGTCTTCTCAAAGAGGGAGAGAAGGCGGCTCTTCCCGAGGGACTCACACCCTCCGGAGAGTGGAGGGGGGGGCCTACAACCCTGGCTGGACCCGGCCTCCTTCTTACCCCTGGCACGCCGGTGATGATGTGGCTGGAGGGTTCCCTGGTTTCCTTCGTGGAGCTGTTCGGGCAGGAGCTCTCCAAATGGATGAAGTTGGCAGGCGAGGAAAGGCTTCTTCGGCGCTATTCGGAGGTTGAATTTACAAATCTGTTGGTCAGAAAGGTGGGAGAGCGCTTCAGCGGCCAGCTTTCCAACATCCAGGCCAAGATTAGGCCCGACGGTTTTGTCGGTTCGGCCACCGTACAACTGGAAAGGCTCTCCTTTCCCGCGGAAGCCCGGGTACAGATCGAGCTCGTAAGGGAAAGGCCCCACGTCCGGATTGTTGAATTAAGGCTTGGCAAGCTGAGTGTTCCGATGCCCCTGGTGAAGTATCTAGAGGCGAAGGTCAACCAGACCATTGAGAAAGAGAGATACCCTTTTCGCGTGAGGGAGTTTGAGTTGGGAGAAGGATTTGTCTCCATTGATCTGGAGCTGCTAGAATCCGTAAGATGAACCGCTGGTACCGGTTGGGCGGAAAGCGCTTGCTGGACCTCCTCCTTAGCAGTCTGGGGCTGGCCTTCTTTGCCATTCCGATGATCTGGATGGGCTGGCGGATCTACTGTAAATCTGGCGCCTCCCCCATTTTTCGTCAGACCCGGATCGGGGAAGGGGGGAAGCCCTTTACCGTTTTAAAATTCCGCACCATGTCGAAGTCAGGTCAAGTGTATCCCTTTGGCACCTCCCTGCGGGCCACGGCGATGGACGAGCTTCCCCAGCTCATCCAGATCCTTCAAGGGAAGATGAGCTGTGTGGGCCCCAGGCCCTTGGTCCCTAAGGACCTGGAGACGCTCGCGCAGATTCCGGAAGGGGAGGGCCGCTTCTGGGTCAGGCCGGGCCTGACGGGGTTGGCCCAGCTCTACACTGAAAAGAGCCCCAGCCTATCGGAGCGGCTCCGGTGGGACCTGGAGTATGTCAGGAGCTGTTCGCTGAGGCTGGACCTTCAAATTCTGTTTCGCTCGATTCTTGTCTCGTTAAGAGGGGGGTGGGAAAGGTGGAGCACCAGGCCGATCCACGAGAGGCAGGAGGCCTTCATTGGCTGAGCCTGTTGAGACAGAGGTTGACCTTAAGCAGTACCTGCGCATCCTGCGGCTCCACTGGAAGCTGCTGGTCTTATTCCCCCTTCTTTTTGGGATACCCACCTTGATCTCGGTTCAGCAAAGGCCCAACATCTACCGGGCCACGGTCCGCTTGATCGTTGAGACCGAGACCCCCAAGGTGGTGGAGTTGAAGGGGGTGGAGGCACCCGCTGCTTGGTACGGCCTTTTCCTGAATACGGAGCTTCAGATCATGGTCAGCCCTCCGGTTCTCAAGGGGGTCATCGAGGAGCTTCACCTGACCGCCTTTGCCCCTTTCTCGGGGGCGGAAGATCCTGTCGCCCTGCTTCGCGGTATGGTCAAGGCCCAGTCGCTTGAGAATACAAAGTTTATAGATATCGTGGCGACAGCTCCCAAGCCGGAGCTCGTTGCCCGGATCGCCAATTCTTTAGCCGACAATTACGCCCGATACAACTTGGAGCGTAAACGGGCACTCCAGCTGGGAGGGATGGAGTGGCTTCGGGAGGAGGTTACCAAGGCCGAGGAGAGGCTTCGCCAGACGAACCTCGCCCTTCAGCATTTCCTGGAAGAACACAGCGATGTGGAGTTTGGAGGAGAGCTCTACGATACGTCCATCAAGCGCCTGGAGGCACTGGCCGATACCATTACGGAGATTAGAGGGCAACGCATTGAGGCAGAGATCAGATACCGGCCTCAGCATCCCCTGGTGCGGGAGTTGATTGCCAAGGAGGAGGAGTTTCAGCGGGCCTTTTTTGAACAGGAGAAGAAGGTATTGCAGTTGAACCGCCTCACCCTGCAGTTCAACGAGCTGCAGCGGGAAATGAAGATGAGCGACGGACTCTATGCAATCCTGCTGGGCCGCCTCAAGGAGCTGGACATCTCTGGGGGCCTTCTGATCAACAACGTTCAGGTGAGCGAATACGCCAAGGTACCCCGCAGCCCCATTGGGCCTAACCGCGGGCAGTCGGTCCTATTTTCCATTGTCTTTGGCCTTATGGTCGGTGGGGGCTTGGGGATTGGCCTGGAGCTCCTTAAAAAGACGATTCGGGATCGGCAGCAGTTTGAACAGATCTTGGAGATTCCCTTCCTGGGCAGCTTGCCTTATGTGGGAGGGGGAGGTAAGGGCCGGGCGAAGAGGGAGGAAAAGGTTGCCTTCTTTGAAGGAACCGAGGCCCTCTCTTTTCCGCCTGACTCGATTCGGTCGATCCGGACCACCTTGGAATTTCTCCTGCCTGTGGATCGACCCCAGGCCTTGTTGATCACCAGCGCCCTGCCGGAGGAGGGAAAATCGATCGTATCGATTAACCTGGCCGTTTCTCTCTCCGAATTGAGCCGCCGGGTTCTCCTCATAGAGGCAGACCTGCGTCGGCCATCCTTTCACGACAAACTGAAGATTAACCTGGAACCTGGGCTCTCCGGCTATCTGGAAGGAAAGGCGGCCTTGGAAGAGTTGGTACAGACGGTCAACGTAGGACAGGGGTTGTCGGTCATCCCGGCAGGGGTGACCCCTGCCCAACCTGCAGATCTCCTCGCCAGCCCCAAGATGGCTCAGTTGCTTCAGACCCTCCGAGGTCAGTACCGGTACCTCTTGATCGATACGCCCCCCATCCTGGCGGTAGCCGACTGCTCGATCCTGGCTACGCTGGTGGACGGAGTCCTCTACGTGATTTGGGCAGGCCAAACCCCCCAAGAGGTTGCCTCGATGGCCAAGCGGCGCCTCCTCGATGTGGGAGGCAAGTTCACAGGAGGGATCCTCAACAAGTCTCGCCCTGAGATGGAGGGCTACCCCAATTACCGTTATGCCTACTATTACCGGAAGCCGGGCTCCCCTTCGAGCCCCGACCTGGGTTCCCCATGAGGGCAAACACCTTGGAGGTACCCACCCCAACGCCCTATCGGATCGTCATTCAACCTTCCCGTGGCTGGATTCACCTTAATCTTCGGGAGCTGTGGGAACATCGGGAGCTGCTCTATTTTCTGGTCTGGCGAGACATCAAGGTCCGTTACAAGCAGACGGTGATCGGCATCGGCTGGGCCATCATTCAACCCCTTTTTGCCATGGTGGTCTTTAGTATCTTCTTTGGGAAGTTGGCGAAGATTCCTTCGGAAGGAGTGCCCTACCCCGCCTTCACCCTGGCCGCCCTGGTGCCGTGGGGGTATTTCTCTGGGGCCTTATCCGGTGCGGCCAACTCTCTGGTAGAGAATCAACGTATGGTGACGAAGGTTTATTTTCCAAGACTTATCCTGCCAATCTCTGCTGTCCTTTCTGGGTTGGTTGATTTTTTCATTTCCTTTGTTGTTTTGGTTGGGATATTGATCTTTTATGATGTTCGGCCTACGTTGGGCTTGCTTACCGTTCCTCTCTTTTTAACGTTGGCAGTGGCTACCGCCCTGGGTGTGGGCCTGTGGCTGGCTGCCCTTAATGCGATCTACAGAGATGTGCGTTACACCCTGCCGTTTCTCATCCAGCTTTGGCTTTTCGCTACACCGGTGGCCTATGCCAGCAGCTTGGTGCCTAGCGGTTGGCGAACCTTGTATGGGTTGAATCCTATGGTGGGGGTCATTGAGGGATTCCGATGGGCGCTGTTTGAGCAAATTCCAGCCTCCGGTTCCCTTCTGCTGGTTTCTGGCCTGGTCGTTATTCTTAATTTATTTTTTGGGTTGTATTTCTTCCGGCGGATGGAAAGAACATTCGCTGACGTCGTGTAACCTAAAAGGGTCAAGGGATGAAGAGGGCGGTTATCATTACAGGGCCTGGTTTCCAAGATGAAGAGTTTGTCTATCCCTACTACCGACTTCAGGAGGCTGGCTTTAAGGTAGATGTGGCCACGGAAGGCCGGACCGAAGTCCATGGAAAGTATGGGGTCCCCGCCAGGCCCACGGTGGATGCCAAGGGGCTCCAAGAATCCGACTATGACCTTGTGATCCTTCCGGGTGGTCACGAGGCACCCAGCCGCGTCCGACAGATCCAAGAGGTTTTGGCCTTTGTCCGCGCCATGTACGAGAAGGGAAAGATCGTTGGGGCGATCTGCCATGGACCCTGCATCCTGATCTCCGCTGGGATCCTGCGCGGAAGGCGGGCCACCTCCTACTCAGGAACGATGGATGACATGAAGAACGCTGGGGCCATCTATCTGGAGGCCCCTGTGGTGGTAGATGGAAACCTGGTAACGGCCCCCCATTATCGAAACAACGGCGACTTTATGAAGGCAGTCCTGGAGCTCTACCAACGGTGGGAAGCCTCTCGTTGAGAGAAAGGCCATTGGCGTGATTGATTATCGAAACATCCTGGTCCGAAAACCCTGGGGCCACGAGTACCTTTTGTATCAGAACCCCTATGTGGGGGTATGGTACCTGCACATCGAACATGGCAACCAAACTTCCTTTCATTGCCATCCCAGGAAGAAGACAGGGTTAATCTTGCTTTCCGGGGAAGCGGTGGTTTCCTTCTTTGGGGATTCGGCCCCTCTTAAGTCGGTGGGTAAGCTCAACATTCGGGAAGGGCTGTTTCATTCTACCGCTGCGCTCTCTCCAGAAGGCATTTCGGTTCTTGAGATTGAAAGCCCGCCGGATAAATCTAATTTGGTTCGACTCGATGACGCGTATGGTCGGGAACAACTCTATCAGGAGGCCCTGGAGGAGCTTGTCCCTCGGGACGATCGATGCCTCTGGCTGGATCTTCCAGAGAATGGGTTGCCCTCCCATTACGTCTTGGCAGGCTGTACCTTAACCATTCAAAGTTTTCAGGATGCCGAGGCTCTTCGGCATAGGGACTTAGAGGAAACCGTTGTGGTTCTAGAGGGAGGGCTGGTCAGCCGGACCGGTGAGCCGATTTTAAATCCTGGGGATGTGGTCTCGGCTGGAACGTTGGACCGACTGGCGAATTCATTCTCCGCCCCCCATGGAGCTACCCTCTTGATGGTCAGTAAAAAAGGATAGCCCTTTTGGGAGTTCGTTCTCCGACGTTAAATTTAGTTGTTGGCTTACCTCAGAAATTTTCGATTTCTAAAACCTTGGAGATGTTCCGGAAGAATTGTGTCAACCGTGCCTTTGAACTGGAGGTCGCCCGAGTTTACGATGCCGGCGTCATCAAGATGCCGGTCTACCTCTCCCTTGGCACCGAGCATATCCCCGCAGCCATCTCTTCCATCTCGACGGACTTTCTCATCTTTGCCCAGCATCGAGGGCACTCCTATTATCTTTCTTTTGGCGGCGATAGGGTCAAGCTCATGGACGAGCTTCTGCATCGTCCCACCGGTTGTGCCGGTGGAATGGGAGGTTCCGCCTCAATCCATGATCCTGCCATCGGCATGTACGGCCACAGTGGCTTGATGGGCGATCAGGTTCCTATTGCGGTGGGGGCAGCCCTCGGTTCGGGCAAGCGAGTCCTTGCCGTGATGGGCGACGCCTCGGCGGAGGAAGATTTCGTCTTTGGGGCGATGGGATGCGCGGTGACAAAAGGATTGCCCGTTCTTTTTGTTTGTGAGGACAACGACCTATCGATCCTTACCCACGTGGCCACGCGCAGATCCTGGAGCCTGGTGGACGTGGCTCGAGCCCTTGGCATGCAGGCCGCAGACATCACCGATGATCCATGGCTGATTGCCCATACCGTGGAGTCGTTTCTCGGATCCTTGCCCGCCTTCATCAATATCCGCGCCTGTCGACACCGCTGGCATGCCGGCACAGGAAGGGACGGTGAGCCGGAATGGAACCGGTTTGAGCTGATCAAGCAGGGGCTTAAAGAGTTAGGTTTACAGGAAGAGGCGCAAGCCATTGAAGAGCAAACTCGCCAAGAGGTAGAGGCGTTATGGCGGCAACGGTTGCCCAAACCATCCAAGCGGTAACCCGCAGGCACCTGAAGGAAAACAGAGGGCTCCTCTTTGGCCAGTGTGTCACTGCGGTGGGATGGATTGGGGGTACCGTTCCTGAGTTGACTGAGGCGGAGGGAATCGTAGAGCTTTCCATGGCAGATGTCGCAGGAGCCGGGATTGCCGTGGGGGCAGCCCTGGTAGGCCGGAGGCCCATCTACGTGATCCGCTACCAAGGATTCATGTGGTATAACGCAGCGCCTCTTCTCAACTATGCAGCCAAGTCCAAGGAAATGTGGGGTGTACCTTGTCCCATCCTTGTCCGCTCCATTGCCATGGAAGGCGGGATTGGCCCGGTGGCCTCGGCAGCACACCATGGGATGGTCATGCGGATGCCTGGGATGCCGGTGGTGGCTCCCATGACGCCAGGGGAATGGACCTCAAGCTGGGAATGGTTTATGTCCCACGACGATCCCCTCTACGTGAGTGAGCATCGGCGCAGCTTCCCCATTGATTATGAGCTGGAACCTTCCCTTCATCCCCATGCCAAGATTACCCTCCTGGCCATCAGCGCGGCGCGCCTGAATGCCCTGGAGGCCGTAAGGCTTCTTGCCGAGGATGGGATCGCCTGCGATCTGATCCATCTGGTTTGGCTAAAGCCCTTGCCAGTCACGGAGGTCCTGTTGAGCTCCCTGAGGAGAACGGGCCTGGGGTTGGTCATCGATTCCGACTTTGAGATCGCTGGCCCTTCCCGCTCGATTGCCTATGAGTTGATGCACGCCACGGGGATCCCCGTTCATGCCTTAGGACTCGAGGATCGCACTGCCGGCTTTGCCCCTCAACGGGATAATCCCACACCTCCCGCGGGAAAGATTATGAATAGGGTGAAGAACCTGGTGAGCGAGAAGGAATCAGATTCCGTTGGTTTGAGGAAGAAAAATGTCTCTTGAGGGACGGGTGGAAGCCTTCGATCGGCTTTGCAGCCGATTCGAATGTCAAAGGCCAAGTCGCTTAATCGGTGTGCACCGGATCGAACCCCTGGCCTTTGATCGACTCAGGGCCGCCGCCGCGATTTACATGTCCAAATGCCTGCCAGAGCGAAGGGTGATCTTGGAAGAGGAAGAGCTTCTTCGGCAATTTGAGCTTCAAGCGAGAGAAACCAAGAACATCACGCCCAACGGGATGATCGTCCCCAAACGCAACACCGTCCTTGAGTATAACGCCTTGGCCAGGGTTTTTGCCGATATCGTAGGGGGCTTAGGCGTGGAGGACCTGATTGTTTCCTGGCACATTCCATTGAATCTGAGAATCAAGTATGGGCAGGTGAACGAGGAGAACCTTAAAAGGAACTTTCCCACCGAGCAGATCCACTCCGACAGCTGGGCCGGAGAATCTTCTGAGAGTGTGACGACCCACATTCCGATCTTTGGAGACGTTGCCAGGAATCATCTGGAGTTTTATGAGCCACCTCCAACGTTCCAGGAAGATTGGCTGGGCCCCCAGGCGGGTTACGCGGCTGGAGCCGAGGTGGCCGAGAAGTACGCCAAAATCGATCTGCTGCCCGAGAGAGGGTGTCTGTACTTCATCGACTTTGCTACCCTCCATGCCTCCACCCGTCTGCCAGGGGCAGGCCCGAGGGTTTCTATCGATACCACCTTTGTCTTGAAAAAGCCCAGGTCGCATGATCAACCCGAGAAAATTCACCCTTGGCGGGAGAACGAACGAGCCTCACACCGCGTCCTGGCGGGCTTAGGGGAAACACACCTTTTCCTCTTCCCGGACAACCTAGAGCAGCAAGTGGATGTTTCTGGTGGCTTCAAACACCCTACGCGTCTGGAGATTGTTAAGCTTTTAGAACCGCTTTAAAGATGCCATCCGAAAAATCAATCGAACTGCTTCTCATTAATCCTGGCGGCCACAGTCAGATTTACCAAACCCTTGCCTCGGAGCTGGCTGCCATCGAGCCCCCGGTCTGGGCTGGGCTGATCGCCACCTTTATCCGGAACAAAGGCTTCTCGGTTGAGATCCTTGACGCCAACGCCTTAAACCTTGACCCGTACCAAACCGCCCAAGAGGTAAAGTCCCGAGAGCC
>CAYJSX010000003.1:6912-26754 GCA_964372575.1 uncultured Planctomycetia bacterium | reverse complement strand
ACTCCCCCTTGCTAGGATGGGCAATCGTCTTGCTCAACAGGAGCTTGTTAAACTGGGAATCTCCTGGTGGTCTCAGCTGATTGCTGATCCAGATCAGCTATCAGCGATGATGAGGGAGTGGCGCAAGCCCTTGATGGATGAGGGAGCGATCGCGGTGGTGTTTCCTGAAGGTCTTGTGCCTGGAAGTGGTCTGGAGGAAAAACAGGTAGCACTGATCGAGATTTCTGGCTCTGTCCGTGAGATCACCGGTTTGGAAGAACTTGAGCTTGGGCTTCGTTCGGAACAGCCAGCCCTCAAGGCCCGAGGCTTTCGAGTGATTGAGATTCTACCACCTCCTACTTCTGGTCTTGAGGAGCTCTCCCGACAGGCGCTTTTGCTGGTGGCCCTCGAGGCGTTAACCTTCGCTTCTCGTGAGGGCTTCTTCTTGGTGGATCCCTCCCGCTATGCCGGCCTGGAAGAGCTGAAATACCCCGACGTTGCCGCTGCCCTCCTTGACCTCTGGTCGTAACTCCCAAAAAGGGTCAGCGACTTCTACTTAGAGCCTATCTCAATACCTCCCCCCACTGGCTTCCTCTTTCCCTCTCCCCTCGCAGGAGAGGGTGGGCGTGAGGGGGTACCGCAGGTTTTGTAATGAGCTTATTCTTTGGCTCTTTCCCTTTCAATCGCCACGTGGCCCAGCACGAGGACATCCATCTGTGTTCTCAGGAAACAATCCAAGGCCTCCTTAGGGAGATTAACGATGGGTTCGTTCTCATTAAAGGAGGTATTCAGCAAAACGGGCACTCCGGTGATTTCTTCGAAGGAACGGATCAACTGCCAAAAGAGAGGGTTGGCATTGCGATTTACTGCATGCATCCTGCCAGAACCATCTACATGAACGACCGCTGGTATGACCGCTCTCTTATCGGGTCGAATGGGATAGACCTGGGTCATAAAGGGGTCAAATGCAGATCCTACAAAGTACTCGGAAACCCTCTCTTCCAGGATGGAGGGAGCAAATGGCCGAAACTCTTCCCGAAATTTGACCCGAGTATTAAGGGTCTTTCGCATGTCAGGTCGTCGAGGATCGGCCAGGATGCTGCGGTTGCCTAGCGCCCGAGCGCCCCATTCCATGCGGCCTTGAAACCATCCGACCACCTTGCCTTGAGCAATCCATTGGGCTGTCCATTGGCACAGCATCTCAGTGCTGGACATCCGAGTCACCCTGCAATGGTTGCTTCCTAGCGCAACAGAGTAATCTCGGAGGGATTGATCTACCTGCCCTTCGGTGAAGGCAGGACCCCAATAGGCATGCCCCATGACAAAATCCTTTGGACATTTCAACTTCTGATGCCGGACATAGAGAAGCGCCCCCAGAGATGTTCCGTTGTCTGCCGCCGCCGGCTGGATGTAAACCTCCTTAAAGGGCGTATGCTCGCGCACCTTCCCATTGGCCACCGCATTCATGCAACAGCCGCCGGCCAGGCAAAGTCTTGTCAGGCGGGTCTTCGCACGAAGGGCATTTAACGAGTGAAAGACCAATTCCTCAAACAGAACCTGCACAGAGGCAGCGATCGCCTGGTGTCGAGGAGTCATGGGTTCACCTGGTCTTCGGGCTGGGCCCAGAAGCCTTTCTAGCGCCTGGGTATAGACCGGCCCTAGGATCGGTTCGGTATCCACCCAGGTCATGCTCACCCCTTCTGAGGCATGGCGGAAATAGTTCAGCTCCAGGGCAAAGCCTCCCTTGGGCTGAAACCTCACGAGGCGTCGTAAGGCCTCTAGATATTCCGGCTGAGCGTAAGCCGCTAATCCCATCACCTTGTACTCATCGCCATACCTTGGGAACCCCAAATACTGAGTTAAGGCCAGGTAAAGGACCCCTAGGGAGTTTGGAAAAAAGATCCGTCGCAAGAGCTGAAGCCTGTTACCCTGACCGACGGCCCAGGAGGTACTAACAAAATCTCCAAAACCGTCGATGGCGCAGACGGCTGCCTTCTCAAAAGGAGAAGCGAAGAAGGCGCTGGCCAAATGGGCGGGATGGTGCTCCACCCAATGCAAGCGTTGTCTCACCCAGCCAGGTTCCAAACTCAGTAGCATCGCCAAACGATCGGCTACTCCCAGAAAGAGCTGCCGATTTCTTAAGCGCTCCGCCACCCAAGTCCTGGAAGGCCGCCGCCGGAGGAGAAGGCCTAGTCTTCGGGCGAGATGGGCTTGGGGATTTCGAGAAAGGGCGAAGCCATCCACCTGTTGAGGGGTTATACCGGCTGTCTTGAAACAGCTTAAGATGGAAGCCTCCGGAAAGCCGGCCCAATGTTTGACCCTCCTAAATCGCTCCTCCTCCACAGCCGCCACCAGTTCACCGTCTACCATGAGCGCAGCGGAGGCATCCCCATGATAGGCATTAATCCCTAAGAGGTTCACGTCTGGCTTCGCTGAATGGCGTTCACAGCCACATCACGAGGGCAGCGGAAATCCTGCCCAAAGGTTGAGCAGCCCAAGGTACTCTCGAACCAAGGCCAAGGCCCATCGGGTCTTTTTCCACCATCGGGTAGAATCGAACGGATCCCCCCGAGCCAGGCGGACGATGGCTCGAACTCGATTCTGGGTCACATGGTTCCAAATCAAGCGGACCCTCCGCCCGTGCACCTTCGAGGTCACCAGGATGATGGGGGCTGTTTCCAATTGGAAGGCCCGAGCGACCACCCCCACTTCCTCCAAGGTTGAATTAGCCTCCTCTTGGGCAATGAGAATAGCGGAGGAGGGGACGCCCAACCTCAGAAGCACCTTGCGGGAGAATTCCCATCTTCTCTCAGGATTAAAACCGATCTCTTTCAAGGTCTCCTGTTCTTCTTGGGGCTTCTTTCGGGTCAACATGATCTTTGGGGCCCACCCCTCATGGTAAAGGCTTGCCGCCTCCAGTTCCCGGAAGGGAAGGTGACCAAAAAGTATCACAACCGCAGCAGCAGGCTCTAGGGGATCCTCGAACTCAAGAAAGGAACCGATTCTACTGAGTAACCAAACATGTCCCAGGGTCACCAGCGCCAGGCAAGCCCCTAAGACGATGCAAACGTACGCGACGGCCTTAAGGGGACGCTTCATCTCCATGCACCACTTGCCTGGGATCCTGAAAGGATGTCTTCGTAGATTTGAAGGATCTGTCGAGAAATTCGATCCCACGTCAAGTGCCCCAGAATAAATCGCCTGCCGTTGCTCCCCATGTCAGTCCGGCGGGCCTCATCCTTAAGAAGCTCCCGCAAGGCGTAGGCCATCGCCTCGGACGATCCATCGATAACCAGCCCCGCCTGCACCTGTTGGACCTCCCTCGCCAAGGCCACCTGGGGACTGACAATCACAGGGCAGCCAGCGGCCATCGCCTCTGCCGTCGCCAGACCAAAGTTCTCTTGCAAAGAGGGAAGAACGAACAGGGTCCCTGCCACCACCGCCTCTCGAACCACCGACTCTGGGAGGAACCCGAGAAACTGGACTTTGGTCTCCAATCGAAGACGCAAGACAAGATTTCGCAGGGTCTCCACGCAGCTTGGGTTACCATCTCCCGCAAAGACTAAAACGGCCTTTGGAAACTCTCGGTGGAGGGCATGAAAGGCGCGAATGACGACATCGGGTTGCTTCTTATGGTGCAAACGTCCAAGAAATAGAATGATGACCTTATCTTTCAAGGATGGAAACCGATCGAAAAAACAGGCTCGATCCGGCAGATTCTCATAGGAACGGGGTGCTAGGCCTAACGGAAGAACAAAGCTCGGAGGCAAATGGTCGGAAAATTGAGAACCGGCACGTTCCACCTCGGAAGTCCAGTGAATCGCCCGGGCTCCTTGGATCGTGGGACGCTCCAGGAAGGTCAGGTAGAGCTGTTTCCTCCACACCCTTTGCCCCATGCTCCAAGCATCTAACATCCCGGCGGGGCGTAAGATGTAGGGGCGTTTCAGTCTCCAGCAGACTCTTGCTGCTACCCACGTCGGATAGCTCCAGAGGGTATGCAGATGCACCAGATCGGCCCACCGAATCTGGTCCAGTATTACCTTGCTCAATTCCGGAGACCATCTCCACGGACAGAATCGACATGGAAAAAGATGCACCCTAACTCCATCCTTGGAAAGAATGCGGGGAGTCGCATGGTCTGTGGCAAGGAGCCGAATCTCCGCTCCCGCCTTGGCCAATGCCTGGGTCATGCCCAGCACGGCCGTGACGGGGCCGCCGCTTTGGGGCGCCAGATCTGGAATCACATGCAGGATTCTCATCCGCTCAACCCATCAAGACGCCCTGCCCTCTTACACATTAGGAATCCCTTTTCCCCTCGCCATGCCCCTGATCAAAGGCCTGCCGATGGTGCTGGATCGCCCGCTGGTAGGCAGAAATGAGAAGCGGCAGAACCGCCGATAAGGAATAGACCTCTTCATAGTGGCGTCTGGCCTGTCGCTGCATCTTCCGCAAGAGAGAGGGCGAAGAGCTTAGGAGTTCCATCTTTCTTGCCAGTGCAGCTACGTCGCCTGGCCGAACCTGAAAGCCGACTTTACCCTCCGGGGCTACCTCATTCAGAGGTTCATAGTCGGAAGAGATCACCGCACAGCAGCAGGCCATGGCCTCCACCAAGACGGTGCCAATGGTCTCCGCATGGGTGGGTAGAACCAGGACATCCGAATCCCACATGAGTTTCAGACACTTTTCGCGCGGTAACAGACTCGGAAAGAACCGAATCTGACGATTATGGGCCATCAGACTTCGGATCTGTGAAGGGACATTTTCGCTGACAACGGTTAAGGTGATGGATCTGTTCTGTTGAGAAGCCTTCAGAAAAGCCTTCGCCGCCTCCGGCAATCCCTTGCGGCAAGGATCTTTCCCGATAAAAAGGAATCTGGTTTCACGCCCAGCAGAGATAAGGCCCGGTTTATCCTCTGCGGATCTTTCTTCTACCTGATAAAAAGGGGGAACGACCTCCACCAGGGATGACAAGGAGGGGCAGGCTTGCTTCAGTCGCCGCGCACAGGCCTGCGTCCAAACCAGGATGCGGTCCACGTTCTTTCCCACCAGATCATAGTAAGCTACTACATCTCGATACAGCCCATGACCGATGTATCGATAGTAGCCGGGTGGGCTCAACCCTGCGGAGCTAAAGACGATGGGCCACCGTTGACGCAACTCCTCCACATTCCAAGGAAGAAACAGGTGTGTGTGGAAAATATCCACTGGCCCTTCTGGAATCATTCGAGGCAGAACATGGTTGCGCTGGGAATTGAAAACCGTAGCGCGTCGAAACCACTGTGGTTCCCACCAATGCGCCAGATGCCAGAACACCTTCCGAAGATCCCGGACAGGGCCTTGTCCCTTCAGAAATGTTTGGTAGCGCAAAGGGGAGTCTGGGGTGGAAGAGAGGGAGCACAGGTCGCGTAAAAAAGATAAATCCCCGCTTTTCCCCTGAAGTTCGAGAGGAGTTACATTTAAAAGAACCCGGTACACCTTAATCCCCTCAACTCAGAATCTTCGCTAAGGCCCTTTCAACTGCGTCCACCGATATCTTCTTCAAACATAACCGGTCCATCTTTCCGCAATATTCTAAGAGGCAACCGGAACAAGGGACTTCGGCTCGCAAGGCGATGTGGCCATCCCCATAGGGTTCCCACAAACCGGGGTGGTCCCTAGCAGAAAAAATGCCCACACAACGGATCCCTGCGCTGGCAGCCAGGTGCATGATTCCTGTGTCGTTGCCTACATATAAGATACATCTTCGAAGCGCTTCCGTCGTTTCCCATATGGACATCTTCCCGCTAAAGGAGAACGAACGCCTGCCCCAAATGCGGCATAACCGCTCGCTCAAGTCGGTTTCCTCGGGCCCCCCAAAGGCAGCTATACCCAAGGTTGGATAGGTGACAAGAAGACGCCTTCCCAATTCTAAGAAATTCTCTTCCGGCCACTGCTTGGCCTGCATCTTAGAACCTGGTGCGATGGCCAGCACCCTCATCCCCTCTGACCACCCAGCTGCCTTCCAAAGCAGAGATGCGCTTCTCCGATGCACCTCTTGGATGGGCAACCGAAACTGAATTTGACGCTGGTGGGCTGCCCCTATACCGGATTGAGCAACAATGGATAAAAGACGGTCTGCCTCTTGCGGCAACCTGATTAAAGTTCCTTCCGGGGTGCGACTTCCGAAAAGAGGATCCGTGGCTTCCAACCCGAAGAGGTGCTGAATACCGCAAAGGGTCCGGAAGCAAAAACGATCTCTCGTTACCTTATTTCTTGAACGAGGAAACGGTGCCAGATAAAAAAGGGCTTCGGGCCTTAAGCGGCGAAGGTGAACGATAAGCCTCAAGAGGCTCAAACACCTTTTGTATACCGGTAGATGGGGCTCATAGAAAAGGACCTTTTCAAAGATGCCCGTTGGGCCCAGTACGTCCCAGCAAGAGACTACACCAGGCCTCGGGGATCGATTGGTCAATAAGATTAATTGCGACAATGGAAACCGCTCCTGAATGGCTTGGATGGCTGGGAGACTCAGGAGAGAGTCGCCCAGATGACCTATTCTAAATACAACGATTCTCTTGGACTGATCCGCCATAGGTTGAGACCGAGTTGACCATCATCTTTTCCCTTGACCAAGGATTTGCAATCTAGTATTCCAAAGGGGTCCAGATGTACTCTTAGACGATGGCTCATCCTACCCTTCTCGTCACGGGGGTCCCTGGTTGGCTAGGGTCCCGCTTCTTAGAGGTGCTCCTCAAGGGTTTTGAGGAAGGCGCCGCATCTCCTCTCCTTCATAACCAAAAGGTTCGTTGTCTCATTATGAAAGGTACCCCCGCTTCGGCACTCAGATTCCTTCCTAGGGAGGTAGGGTGCATCGAGGCGGATCTGCGTCTACCGGAATCGCTAGGAAAAGCCGTCAGGGGGGTTGAGACCATCTTTCATCTTGCGGGCGTCATTCATCCCAAACGTGTAAGCGACTTCTATACGATCAATACCCAAGGCACGAGAAACTTGCTCGACGTTGCGGCTTCAGCTAACGTAAGGCGCTTCATTTACGTCAGCAGCAATTCGGCGGCCGGTTATACCCTCAACGGTCAGCTCATGCGAGAAACGGACCCCCCGCGCCCCTATATGGCGTATGGGCAAAGCAAGTACCTGGCAGAATGCGCGGTCAGAGAATTTGCCCAGCGGGGACGCCTTGAGGCCCTCATCCTTCGCCCCTGTTGGTACTACGGACCAGGACAGCCCCAGCGGCAGACCCGCCTGTTTAAAATGATTAAAGGGGGTAGACCCATTCTCTTTGGCGACGGGCAAAATCTGCGAAGCATGTCCTATTTAGACAACGTCATTCAGGGGCTATGGCTTGCTGCATCTGCCCCTTGCGCCCAAGGCCAGGTTTATTGGATTGCGGATGAGCATCCCTATCCCACCCTAAAGATCTACCACACCGTGGCGGAGTTGCTTCAGGTAGACAGGCTCAGGCCCGTCCACCTGCCTGACTTTATATCAGAAGCCTGCATGGCCTTGGACGAGCTGTTACAAACCTTTGGGGTCTACATTCAAGAGATTCATGTCGCTGGCGAACTTAACAAGGACATCGCCTGCTCCATCGAAACGGCCAGCAAGGACCTGGGCTATAACCCCCAAGTAGGCCTGCGTGAGGGAATGTGGCGCTCCATTCAATGGTGTAGGAGATCCGGAATCGAGTTATAAAGGCTTGCCTCAATCCCTTTGAAACAAATTCGGAAAGGCTTCTGTGAGAGTTTCGGCCACCAGGCGGTGGCCTTGATCGTTCCAATGAATGTCCCTTTTAAAATAAAGCTCCTGACCCCCCCTTGAGGCACGGCGAAAGGGTTCGACCAAGTCGATAAAGGGGATCGACTGTTCCTGCGCCCAAGTCTTCCATCGGTCGGAAAATTCAGGATCGTTTCTTTCCCAGGAGGAAGGCTCAAGGCGATATTTAGAAGGCACCACCATGAGAACAAACTCTGCACCAGAGGCCTTCACCTCTTGATTTAACTTCAACACAAACTGAGCGGTTAGGTCAGAGATTTCAGGATTGTCCTCAACATATCCTCCCACCACTTGGAGGGGCATCCTTCTGGTCTGCTTCAACCGCCACGCCAGTTGGAGTTGGAGTTTCCTAAGGAAACGGACCAGGTAAGACTTCCTCAGAAGAACCCTCCAGGCGTCATTCCCTGGTCCAGGCACCGCCAACAGTTCCTTCCTCTGATCGAATCTCCCCTTTGAAAAATACATCTTATCATCAAGAACGTCCGTATAGTTAAGTAAGAGCAACAGATGGGTAGGTCGCCACTTGTGCACCTGGACCATCCATTGGAGGTTATAGAGGACTGGACTGTAACTGCTACAGGAAAAGTTTTTGATCTCTACATTCCCCCGTGACCGACGTGCGAGGAGAGAGAAAAAGGTACGCCGGAAAGGTACCTGTAATCCCTCTGAAAAGCTATCTCCCATGAGGGCCATCCGGTATGTGCTCTTCGGAGTTAGGGGGGAGGCAGGGGCATCGGGATCTACCAGAAGACCACTTTCATCGTAACGAATCCTATGGCCCCCCATTTCCCCTGAGGGATGGTGCATCACAAACACGTAATCTTTTGGATGGACATGGTGCAAGATGGGATCCGATACGAAGGGTGCATTCCCATAACCCGTGCCTCCCAGTCTGAGGAACGCCTCTGAGGCCAGAAGGCCCAAAAGCAGACCTAGAACAGGAAGGGTGGGTGTAAACTTCATCCCATTGCCCTCTTCATGACCATGAGGGCAGAGGCCATACGAGCCAGAGTCGTATAGACGCGAGCCGATTGATCCCAGCGGGTCGTCAGTCGGCGGAAGTTCTGAACCCAGCTGATGGTGCGCTCAACGATCCGGCAGCGGCGATACCGGCGCAGGACGCGACCGTCCTGATGGGCAGCACCTCAAGGCCTATCCCTCCTCTCTCATGGACCGTTACGATTCAAACAGGCGAAGATCCAGATAGAGGATCGTAATACACATGAGCAGCCAAACCAAGCCGGTAAGGATGAGTGGATAGTCATTGAGCGGCAGGCCCTCTGAAACCTCACCTTCCTTGGCGGTAACAACGAGCGACTTATATCGAAAGAACCCATAAACCACCAGGGGTACCGTAATGACCGAGGAGGGATTCTTTAAGGGAGAAGCTGCAATCAAGGCATATCAGATGATCGCCATTCCAGCTGAAACACTAAAAAACATATCCAGAAGCCTAGGCGGATATAGCCTAAGGACTCCACGATGTGTTGGGGCATCCGCTTTCTAGTTGGAAATCTCTTCAAGCCTTTTGCATAATCCAAGAAATAGCGCCAAGAAAAAAGTGCATAGAACAATCCAAGGCGTAGGAAGTGCCCCCACCGCATAAACGCCTGATATCACCCGAAAAACGAAGCCAAGGGCAACACAAATGATATCCCATAGAGCGATCTCCTTTAAAAATAAACAGTAGAGCGCGCCCAGGAGCACGTACGCCCCAACGACGGTACCCGCCCGGACATCTAAAAACGATCCTCCGATCCATGCACCCAAGAGAAGGACAGGAATCCCTAGCCAAGCGGCTGGAACCTTGAGCCTTCCAGAGGCGATGGGGCGCTTTGCCGTCAGTGGATTCCTCCGATCCCGCTCAACATCCAGCAAATCGTTAAAGATGTAGACTGCCCCCGAGGCTAAGGAAAAGGTGATGAATGTCAACGTGGATAGAACAACTGCCCGGGGTTCATCTAACCTCCCTGAAAAGATCACACCAAACAGGCACACCAAATTCTTCGCCCATTGGCCAGGTCTCGCCGCCTCTATCAGTAAAGGCATCACAAGGGCCCTCTTGCACAAGGGTTGAAGGTTCACGTTGTCAGGCAAGCCACCGCCATATCCCCAACCCAACCGCCGATTTATGATAGGAGGCCCCCTTACGCCTGAGGACCTCATCCCGATGAGCAAGATACCAGTCGTAAGACTGACAGATCATCCCTATATTTCCCCACCTGGGTTTCCACCCAAGTTCCTGTTTTGCCTTAGTTACATCAAAGAATATCTCGCGACCAAATGCGAGGGCGTGGTAGGGAGCAAAGGGAGATAGGCGCAGGTAACCTGTGAGATTCATCAAGACTTCCCCTAAGGCCCGTGGGAAGCCGCAGACCCGACTGCGACTTCCTGCGTGGCGAATGAGCGCCTCGAGGGTTTGACGCATGGTGCAGAAATCCTCCGTTCCAATGTTATAAACTGAAAAACCTCTTCGACGAGCTGCTCGGAGACAAGCATCGGCAAGGTCAGCCACATGTATGAAGGAAAAGCGGTTATCCCCATTTCCCAGGACGAAGATCTTTCGCCCCTGGTAGACCCGTTCAAACAAGAACTGGAAGAGCCCCAACCTTCCTTGCCCTAAGATGGTTCGGGGACGTACAATGGTTACCTCTAAACCCTTCTGGGCATACGCGTGACAGAGCCTTTCCCCAGCAAGCTTCGAGGCACCGTACGCCTCCAACGGCTGGGGTAACGTCTCTGGCGTAATGGGATTACCCTTGGGAATCCCGAACACCGCGCTGGAAGAGGTGTAAACCACTTTTCGAACACCGGCCTTGAGAGCGGCCTTGAGGAGATTTTCGGTCCCATCCCGGTTGACAGACCAAAGTTGCTCTCTTTTCTTACAAAGAGGAACCATGGCAACGTTGTGGAATACTGTTTGAACCTGGCAACAGGCCCGGCGGATTGCCTCCAAGTCCCGGATGTCCCCTTGGAAAAAATCGACCCCGTTGGGACGGTCCTCGGCGCCATGTAAATCGAAAACCCGGACGGTTTCTTTGCATTCCACCAATCGCTGAACAAGTCGGCTGCCGAAATAGCCGGAACCTCCCGTCACCAGCACCATCCTTAGGTACCTCTTAGAAAACTGGGGCCTTGATTTCCCAAAGGGAATAAGATCCCGAACTCCAAACCTTCACGTAGCTGCCTTCGAGCCAGGAGAGGAGGTTCTCCTCTTGAAACCAAGTGGATCCCACCGGACGTGAAAAGGGGCCCAACACTATAAAATCAGGCGGATGCTGCCTCCAGTCTTCCATCAAAGACCTTTCGTTGCGGGGATGGTAGGTGTCCGAAAATAGGCAGCCCACGTTTCGAACCGATCTTCCATCCCAGACCGCATGGGGGCCCGCCCACATCAACCAAAGGGTCCTATGGCCTTGGATTCTAGGGGCCACATGGGTCCACATGACCTCTATAAAGGAACCCCAGTCCGGGCTGGAATAAAAACCTGAAAACGGCGAGCCCCCGGGCAGCCTCACCAAACGTACAAAGGCCGGAGAAAAGGAAACGCCCACCTTTCCCTGAGCCCCGAAATGGGCGGCGAGGCAAACGCCCAAGGCCAATAGGAGGGTTGTGCAGGCCTTGCTCCAACGGGGCGTGAGGGATGCGGGAAGAGCCAAGACCAAAGGAGCCACCACAGGAAGGGATAGGAAGAAATTGTCCAGACTGGTTACCACATACCCTAGGGTTAGCCCAAGACAAAGCACGGCTACCAAAACCTCCCGATGTCCAAAATCTAGCTTGTTCCGTACCAAGGTGACGACGCAAGAAGTAAAGGTCCAGAGATACGCCAGCTGCATACTCAACCTAAAAAGGTCACCCGAAGGGTATAGCCGATGAGATTGAAGCAGAGACCTTAAGCGTGGAAGATCAAGGCAAGAAATAGCGCTTAAAAATACTAGGGACAGGAAGAAGATAACGACCAAGGTAGAAAAACAAAGAGTGGAGGCGCCTTGGAAGGGTGGCCTGGCCAAAGTCGATTCTTCAGAAAGAGAATGGGGCTTAACACGACAGAGCCAGACCATGAAAAGAAAAACGGGCAACGTCAGGCCTGCCTCTAGAAAATATCGATAGGCAGCGTTGGTTGGCCACACCAGATGTGGAAGCCAACTAAAGAGAAGCTTCGTCCCTGAGCCCTTTAAAACGAATGAATCCCAAAATAGCTGGCGCGTCACCTCCCCCAATCCAACCTGAATTCCCAAGAGTAGTAAGAAGGGGAAAAAGCCCAAACTCCAACCCAAGAGGAAAGGGTGCAAGGAGAGGCTCCTTTCCCTTAGGGACGATCTCCAGACCCATAGGCTAAACCCCGAAGCCGCGCTGAGAACCAAGCCCACATTTTGCTTGGCAAGAACTACCAGGCCCAACAGGAGGGCTGATAAAAAGAGATCTGATCCCTTGAAAGAAGAATGAAAACGAAGCAGGAAAAAAATGGAAAGACCTCCCAGGGCTGCTGCCACATAATTATACAAATGACCTAGGGAGGAAGCCGGGTAAGAGGCGCTTGCCGCCAAGGCAATGGCGGCAAAGGCTACCTTTCTCTCTAAATGAAGCTGTTGGGTGATGAGCAGCCCTCCCACCAAGGTGACCAGCCACCATCCATACAGATAAATGTGATAGAGCCAAATAGACTCTCCCATGAGGGCGAAGAGGGTTCCTAGGCCGTAAAACGCTAGGGGGCCTGCGGTAAGGATAAAATCCCGATAAGGAACCTCTCCATGAGCAATGCGGTGGGCTATTTCAAAACCCCACCCATAGTCTCCCATACCCACTATCCAAATCCAACGGGCAGTCAGGATAAGAAAGCACAACCCTAAAGCCATCCAGGGTGAGAGGGCAATTCTTTTAAAACTGGCCCTGGGGTCCATGAGGTTCCTCTCTTGGTCCCTCCTTGGAAAGCAGCTTGGGGAGTGCGAAGAGGATTCCTACAAATGTCCAAAAATGCATCGCGACCAAATAGTTCTCTACCGATTGAATAGAGGTATAAAGAATGACAAACATAGACAAGATGAGGGCTACGATGGAGAAGGCCAGGCGGCTGTACCGAGTATCCCGTACGCTTCTATAGACCTTCCAAGACCGATTGAGCAAAGTCCCCATAAGGAAGATCCAGACCAGCGGACCCAAGGGTCCAAATTCCCATATCAAGGCTGCATAACCATTTTCCTTTCCTACGGCCGTTCCGTACTTGCCATAGGCGTCACGGACACTAAAGCGGTGCCTGCCCTGAGAGCTGGTGCCTGTTCCGTGTCCCACCAGTCCTGCGGCGGTAAGACTGGCCTGAATCTGAATATGGCCTCTGCGCACTCGATCCGTGGCCGTGTCTGCGCCGCCTCGCACCCCGGTTATCGACTCTACATACATCTTCTTTATGTTGGGGTCAGATTTCATAATAATCCAATTCGAAAAAAGGAGGATCAGGGGAAGTGCGAAGAACAGTATCTTAAACTTGGTCTTCAAGGAGCGCCCGTACAGAAGAAAGACAGCGAAACAGAGCGCCAAGAAGACATAAAAGGTGGTTCGACCACTTTGAAGCAGAACGCCTCCGATGAACGTGGCCCCCATCCCTATGATCCAAAGGAACAATAGGCGACGTTTCTCGTGAAATAAGTCGAAGGACCCCAGCACAATGGCAGTGGCTACCGTCACGTAGGAGGAAAACCGTCCGGGGTTGTTAAAGACGGATCCTGTTTTCAAAAGTCCTTCCCCCAGGCCGAACGACCTAAAACCTACCACCTCTTCTTTCGGATCGATATCCAACAGCGAATACCACCACTGGGGATCTCGAAAATATTGGAGGATCGCAACTCCGCTCTCCATCCCCAGGGCAAGAACGAAGAAGATCAAGAATTGACGGAGCTTCGGATAGGAATCAAAGTAAGCCCTGGAGAGAAACATCAGCGGAATGTAAAAGAGCTTGGCATGGAAGCCGACCAGCGGCAGGAGCGGTTGTTCAATGCGGGGGTTGAAGCTCTGGAGTAGCAGCATGAGCGCCCACAGAAAGAGGGGAAGGGTAATGGGATTCCTTGACCTCTCAGGCGGGCGGTGAAGCCAATAAGAAACCAACATTGCCCCGTAAAGGAGATCCTTGATAAAAAAAACGAGAAAGCTCTGTACCGACATTCGCACCAGATCTTCTAGATGAACCCAGATCCAGAAGCCCAAAAAGGCCGTGGGAGAGTTCCAGGCAGTCAGGATGGCAATAATAAAGACAAAGACGGCCAGTCCAAGGACCAGCAACGCAAAGGTACTGTTCCCCATGGCGTCTAAGACAATCCCCAGGGCGATCAGTCCCCCCAAGGCCCATGGAAGCCGCCCCTTCTTAGGGGATTTGGTATTTCCGTAACTCAAGGGCATAGTAAGCTTGACGTCTTAAAGGCGTCGCTTTGGTACCTCCACCCAGGATATGCTCATTCTTCCCAAAGTTCCAGCTTCCCATGAGTCTATATCGCTCGTCCAGATACGCCTTGATCCGTTCTCTACGCCTTTCCGTTTCATCGGAACCTCCATAATGAAGAACCGCCCAGAGGGGACCTTGGGGAAGTGCCTCGATCAAGCGCAGGATTTCTTCCTCGGTATCCTCCAGACCGATGGGGATGAGTACCGCCTCCAGCCTGGGCAAATAACGGGCCAGCATACGTGAGTAGCGATAGGTACCTGCTCTCTTCTCCGGATAAAGAAGGATCCGGGAATCCGGCAAAGAAGTTTTCTGAATCTGAAGCGCAACCTCTTTCCAAGGAGTCGCAGGAGCGTGAAGTTCATGCCCGGTAAGAAAATTGAAGCTTGCAAACGCCGAGGCGATAACAATCGCCCCTGCCAGTACAAACACTCCTTTGGTCCTGCGTTGGGAGCTCCGTACCAGTCCTAGCGTTATCACCAGTAGGTACAGAGGAAGTAAGAGGTAAAAGTGTTTCGGGACCATGGCGGCTCGAGCCAGCCCCCCCAAAAGGGGGATCAAGAAAAGTATCCCCAGAAGCTGCTGATTTTTCCCTCCCTGAAAGCAGCTTTTAAGCCCCAGAAGGAAAGTGATCCCAAACGCCATGGCAGCCGGTAAGACCGCCCAAAGGTTAAATGGACCGACCGAGACTCCAAGGCTAAAGCAGTAAAACAGATACGCCCCCTTCAACGACCCTGGAAGCGCCTTCAGCACATCCCCGATGGCATAATCACGTCCAGCTAACCACTGGTGAAGGAAGATAGGGAGCCAGGGAAGGTAGAGGATGGCAGTGGCAACCTGATGGCAAAGCCATCGCTTCATGCTTAGGCAAACCTGCTTTCGGAAAAGAAGAAATGCCATGTTCTCCGCTAGGATCAGAAGCAACATGGAGTAATGGAGATAGGCCCCCAAGAGGTTGATCAGCGTCAACCCAAACAGATCCCCTCGAGAGCTTCGCCGGAGGGACCGAAGGAAGAACAGACACGAGCTGGTGCTCAAAAGCCCAAGGAGCGCATAACCCTTGGCGTACTGAGCAAAGTGGAGGGCAAAGGGAGAGAGGGAGAAGAAAAACCCTGCCACCAGGGAAATTGCCCAAGAGCTGGAAATCTCCCAGGCAAGCAGCATCAATACCCCGACCGTAGCCACGCTAAAAATGGCTGAGGGAAGGCGCAGCCATCCGTCTGAATCCCTGAACTTCATCCAGGAGTGAAGGAGCAGGAGATTCAAGGGAGGATGAATATCCTTTTTCCATTGCTCAAGGAGGATGTAACGAACACCCGGCTTGGACTCGGCTACTCCCCAGAACTCGTCATCGTTTAAGGAGCTGTGCCCGATTCCCCATAGCCTTAAACATGCTCCCAGCAGTAGGATTCCCACAACACAAGCGAGTCTTCGCTTCAAGGCCAGCGCCCTTGTGATTTAAAGAGGGCCGTTTTCAGCCACCACCAGCATCTGTCCGGCAAAAGGCTTCGCGGGAAAATTCAGGTAGAGACGGATCAAGAGAGGAATCACAGGAAAATTGGATTTCACCGAAAAGGGCAGAAACTTAGGCCTGACCTCCAGAATGGAAAAGCCGTGTGCCTTCAAAAGGTCACACAGGCCTACATGGGTAAAGATTTGAAGATGGGTGTAATCGTCGAAATATTGTTTGTACGCGTAGCGGAAGTTGGGCTGAAGGACGATGAATCTTCCCCTCGGCCTTAAGATCCTCTTGGCCCCCTCAAGTGTACCCTCCATGTCCTCCTGGGTGAGATGTTCCAAGAGGTTGCTGGCAAAGACCACGTCAAAATAGTCCTCTTCAAAGTTATCTAACCTCGAGCAGGACTGCACATGGACCTTTACGTCAGGGCCTGCGTATTGCAAAAGGCCTTCGAACAGATCCAGGGCATGCCTCTGTTTTCCTACAATGTTGTTGATGAAGTGACAGTAGCCGGCGCCCATCTCGAGGATTCTAGAATCCAGAGGGATGTACCGTCGTTGGAGAAAGCGACAGATCTCTCGCCACAACCTTTCTCGTCGGTGGTCAAAGGCATGGCGCGTCGAGAAATAACCAAGGGTCTGACGCTCCTTAAATTCACGCAACGTTCCCCCGCAGGGCTAGAATCGTAAACCTCATGGGGAGAGTAGCTTCTCGTAGGCTCGCTCTCGAGCTTCCACAACGTTCTCCCAGAGGAAGCGCTCTTCCACGTGGCGCCTCAACGCCTCGTTGGGTGTAACCCCATACGCACCGAGAATCGTCCGTCGGATTCCGGCCACATCGGCTGGGTCTACATAGGAGATAAGACTTCCAAGGTACTCACGGGCTGCCGGCGCATAGGTTGTCATCACGACGTTCTTCCCGGCTAAGGCAGCTTCCAGGGCAGATTTCCCAGTGGTCTCATGCCAGGAGGGCATGGCCAGCACCCGCGACGCGGCATAAGCAGATGCCAGGAGGGGATTATCGTGGTCGATCGGGCCAAGGAAATGGGTATTTCCATCTGCTTCTTGCCGGCAACGCTCAAGATACCCTCGGTGGACCCCCGGGCAGCTTCCGATAAGAACCAAGGGGATCCCGGTCCCTTTCATGGCTCGGATGAGCGTGATTTGATTCTTCCTCGCTTCAAGCATCCCCGTTGCCAGGACGAAATCCTTCAAGCCATACCGCTGGATGAAAAGCTCTGGTGTCGCATGAGCAAACCGTGGGTCGACTCCATTATAAACGATGGCAATCTTCTTTGGATCGACACGAAAATGCCGAACCAGGAGCCCTGCCTCCAGGGCGGAATTCGGCATGAGCAGGTCGGCCATACGCAGAATCTTCCGTTCCAGGGAACACCACGGAAGGGATGTCCGGATAAAAAGCTTGATGAGCGCTTTTCCGCGAAGCTTCCAGTCAAGCGCCTGAGATCCGAGAGCGTGCCGGAGGGAATCCCAGTACATCGTCTCGATCACCACCTTCACCCCTTCTGCCTTGGCGTACCGAATCATGGGAAGATCTGCAGGAAACCAGGAGAAGTGGTGGTAGATGTCGTAGTTGTTTAAATCACTCGACCAGGGGTCGAAGAAGTCCACGACATGCCCTCGGGTCCGGAGATGGTCCCGCAGCTTCCTCAGCTTCACCACGCTGCCTCCCCCCTGGCATTGGGTTGGATAGGCGTTGAACAGGATCCGAAGGGACTTCATTTGGTCAGGAGTTCCTGGGTCTCCTTACGAGAGGAGCGTTCCGTCTTTCCGGTATCTCCCACACAGAGAGAGTAGCTAAGAATACCGCACTGAGACTGTATGTTAAATATCCGAGCACCAAATTTCCGTGTTTAATAGACTCCATAAGGGCGGCTATCCCGAATGGAAAATATAAAACAACCGCGTATCTCCGGAACAACTGTCTCATACATATTGGCAGAGAGGGCAAAACCATTTGAACCCGTTGGAAAAACGGGACAAGGCAAGCAAACATAACAACTGTAGCGAGAACGGCTATTCGGGTCCAAGGGGATGTGCCAAAAGAATTCAGATGCTCACTATAGACCCCAAAGGGAGAAAACCGTACAGGACTATAGAACCAGAAGGGTAGCGTAACGGCAAGAAATGAAACCAGCGTGATCCCCATATATCGGATGGCGGTCTTGAAACCTACGTTCTGAAGGACAGACCTAAAAATCATCGGAAAAACAAGGAGAGCGAAAGGCCGAGAGGATAATACGCACCCAGAAAATACAGAAAAGGCAAGTCTTGCAGACACATTCATTTTATAGAAATAATTTTCATATATAATGACCGTTACGGAAAGATACAAGCTGTTGGCCAAAAGGTCTCCTCCGGTAACGATCTCATGGAAGACAACAGGTGAACCTAGCAGGATAAGCCACATCGATAAAAGTGCCAACTTGCCGTTTCTCAAGACAGCTCTAGCTCCCAAAAAGAAGGCCATCAACCAGAAAAAATTTTGAAGGGCACTGTTTCCAAACAACACAAACGGTAATGCAAGCAGCAGAGCACCCGGAAGAGGCGAAGGAAGATTCCCTAAATAGTCTGGGCGGCCGTACGGATAGTGCCCTTTCAGTAACTCGCCAACAGCAAGGTTGAGCGCATCGTCTCGATCACTTCCTTTACCAGGTTCATTTGTATTCAAGACAGGGTAGAAAAGAAGAAAAAGCGCGGCCGATAAAACGACGGTAAGTAGCGCACACCTTAAAGCAGTTCGTTCGGAAACATGACTTAGAAACCGTCCTTCAGAAGCGGCTCTTAGGACAATAGTAATTAAAGCGGCACTTACACCTACGTATGTGACAATCCCTACTAGCCCGAAATGCTGGTGGATCAAACCGAGTGACGGAGAACATAGAAACGGGAGGAGACCAAGCAAGCTAGCGATTTCTAGGTACTCGATGTTTAAGCTTCAATCGTAATACCCCCCAAAAGGCTTCCCAAATAATATTCAGGTTTATTTTCGATCTTCCCTGGCGCCTTTCAATGAAGATGATTGGGATTTCAATTATTTTAAATCCCTTTCTATACGCTGCGCAGGTCGTTTCTACTTGAAACAGGTATCCATTAGAGAACGTTCTCTCAAGCTCTATACCCCTTAGTGTTTCTTGGCGCCAGCATTTGAAACCACTTGTCGTATCGGTGAAAGGTAGCCCGATTATAAGCTGCACATACCGAATGGCCAGCCTACTTAGGATTAACCGCTTGAGATCCCAATTTACAACGCTGATCCCATGAATATAGCGGGACCCTAAGATGAGATCGCAAGAACGAATTTGGTCAAGAAAGACAGGCAGATAACTTGGATCATGAGAAAGGTCTGCGTCCATCTGTACAATGACCTCGTAATTTTCCCTTAAGGCATACTGAAACCCCTCTACATAAGCCCTCCCTATCCCTTCTTTTTTTTCTCTATGGAGGACAAATATTCTTTCTGGAGTTCGCTTTCTTAACGCCTCCGCAACTTCCCCTGTACCATCGGGAGAGTTGTCATCTACAATCAGAATATGAAGATCGCCTATACTTTTCTGAATCTGTTTAATGAGCTCCCCTAGGTTCTCTCGCTCATTGTAAGTAGGAATGACAACGATGACTTTCATCACATCAGAAGTGAACCGCAAATGAGATCGCGCAGGGAAGCGGCCCCTTCCATATCCAACGCACAACCTGGGTCTTGAATAGGATCCCATACCGGGGAGCTACCCAGCCTTCTTCGATCATCCATGGACCTCCTTTTGGTTCTTGAACGGACAACACCCCCCGTACCCTTCGTCCCCTGAAACAGACTTTTCCATGCTCCAAGACCACATGGATCCCTGGCGCAAAATGAAAGTTCCACTCCAACCGGTGGATTCCTTTTGCTTCCAATTCGTCACGAATTTCTAGGGAGCGGTCGGATGGGGAGAGGCGCATCTGCCGCCGGTGAATCACTGGGTCTTTCAGGTCGCCGTAAAGGGCATGTTCCCCGGAAAAGAGGATCTCCTTAAGGCCGGGCTGCCATCTCGTGAGACGGGGAACAGGTCGCGAAGGGGGGGGAAAGACAAACAAATCGAAGGCGAGCTGGTCCCTTCCATCCACCGTCACCGTGTTGTGCGCGCGGGTAGACCTGAGGTACCGGTACATCTGTGGGTCCGCCTCGTACCGGTACCAGCCCG
>CAYJSX010000003.1:0-6902 GCA_964372575.1 uncultured Planctomycetia bacterium | reverse complement strand
AGCCCGGATCTACCAGGATGGGTTCCTCCTCCGCACAAAGTTCGAAGCTCAACTGATCGCAGTGGCCATGGCCTTTGACTCCTCTTAGCCCCAAGGGTCCACAGCGAATGAGAAGGTAGATCCCCTCCTCCCGCATGACATGGAAACCCCCCTCGGGAAAACTCCGAGAGGCCAGAGCAGCACCCGTTGGCCCCAAGGCCTCGTAGGTCCGCAGCCCTTCCTCCCCTAGAAGCCAGAAGGCGTATTCGGGAAATGGGCCGACCGCCTGTTTGAAATCCTCTCGATGAAACAGAACGGCTCCCATGGCCAACAAGTGCCTTGGGTCCGCAATCACGTCTCTAGGGTCCAAATGGAACAACCGAATGTCCGATGCATTCCCTACCCTGGGAAGCTCGCCATCTGGCCGAAGCGCATACAAGAGGAACTCCACCATCTTCTCCAATCGCTTCCAATATTCTTCTGGAAAGGAAAGCCCGTGGACCTTTCCCAGAATGCCCATCGCCAGGAAAATCTCGGTCGCAAAACGATGGTAGTTGAGCGACCCTTCGTGATCTACTCCATCTGGGTAGGTCTGTTGATCGATCTCTCTCGTCAGCTCTCCGTGTGAAAGGGATACCCACTCGGACGCCTCATTAAACTCTGGAAAAAGAAGACCCGCTGTGAAGAGGCCTGCACAATTTGCTAGATAGTGATTCGTCCGAATCGGAAACCACTCCAAATTCCCTCGGATGTGACGCGCATGCCGCAGGATCTGCTTGAAGAACTCCACCCAGAAAGAATCTGGAGGTTCGGGGCTATCTTTAAAAAATAGCCACGCCCAGATCCAATGGATGAGGCGAATGGCCACAATGGTTGAACAACACCAATTCGGTCCAAAGGGATAGGGATTTTGCAGCGTCCAGCTCTGGGTTTGATCTTGGAACTCCCTGACGAAGCATTGTGGATCTCTCCCCACCCCTCTGAAGAGTCCCTGCCGATCCATCCGATATGCCTTTCCTAAAGGAATGAAATGATAGAAGGAGCTCAACCACCAAGGAAAGAGGAGATCGCCCCCGTGACGGTTGGTTTGAGGAACCAGCTTGAAATAAACCCGAGGGTTCCACCGATAACCAGAGCCGGGATCTTTAAACCAATCGATGGGCATCCCCGGGGGGAGGGTGGTTTCGCAAAGAGGCGACCAGGCGTGGCGGCAAATCCGACGGGCCTCTTCCAGCTCTTCCAGGACCCCTTGAGGATATCGATGCGCCACCATTTGGATGAAGCGGTCGTCCAGCGGACGACAAAAAACAGGGTGATCTCGACGTCTCAAGTGATTCGCGAAGGCCTGCGTGGAATCGAATCGTGTGTGTAGACTTTTCAGCAGCTCGGCATCGGTCCATTGAGCTGGAATCTTCCTGGCCCTGCCAGCTTCCCAAAATAAGCGAAGCCTCCGAAAGGGCTTTGCCAGGGCCTTACGGGCCACCACGCGGGGAGGAAGGTGGCGGACTCGCAGAAGGAGAGAATCCATTCTCTCAAATAGCTCCCTTGAATTTATATCCACGAGCGCGACAGATGGAACAACCTATCCCACGCCTCGCCTGGCATTCAAGATCCCCTTGAAATTCTGTTTCCAGGTATGGCTTGAGCCAGCCTTCTCTCTCGCTGAAGCGCCCAAGCGGGCCCTCAGGTGAGAATCGCAGGCCAGCTTAAGAATCGCCTCTTCCAGGGCCTGGACATCGCCCGCTGGAATTAGAAGGGCCTCCCTTCCATCGGAAAGCAACTCGGCGATTTGACCCACCCGACTGGCTACGATGGCCTTGCCCATGGCCATGTATTCAAAGATCTTAATGGGGGACCCGAAGAACCCCACGTCTGCCGGCGGAGGGTGGTGCGGAGAAACCAAGATGTCGCAGGCAGCCAGGTAATCTTGAACCTCGCTAAAGGGGATTGCCCCGGGGAACCGAACCCAAGGCCCACAGCCTGAAGCCAACAAACGTCCCTGGATCTCTTCCTGGCAACCTCCTTCTCCCAACAGCAAGAAATAAAACCCAACAAGCCGACCTTGTCTTTTCAAATTAAGGATCGCCTGGGCTAAGATTTCTACACCGTGGTACTTCATGAAGGTCCCGGCGAATCCCACGACGATGCCCTCCGGCGTCATTCCAAGCCTTTTCCGGACAGGGGCCCCCGAAATCGATGGGTTGAACCTTGAGGGATTCACCCCGTTGGGATTCACGAGAATTCTTTCCTTCGGAATTCCGCTGATCTTTACGATCTGATCGCGGCAGATATCGGATACGGTCACCACGAGATCCGAACGGGAGAGATTGAGACGTTCCGCCCATTTGAGCAAGGCCCAGAAGCGATAACGGCGCTCCTTCCAGAACCTGGCACGCCAGTCGTCGGAGCTGTTGAACTCTAAAACCAACGGGATTGTAAGGCAGCGGGAAAGGATCAATGGCGCCAGGCAAAAACCGGTGTGCCGATAATAGAGGAAGCGGGGCTTTTCTCGCCGAAGAATCGCGAGCCCCTCAACGAAGAGCTTCAGGTTGTAGGCCATCTCCCGAATTTCCCCGAGGGGCTCAAGGGAACGATAGGGGGGAATTTGGTAAAGGCGAGGTCGGATGCTCAGCCCGGAGAGTCGATCGGAAGATAGGAGAACGACCTGGTGATCATTTTCCTCAAAACCCTCTATCACCCCCTGGGTGTGGGCCAAGGTCCCGCCGAAAAGGGTCTCAAAGAAATGAACCCTCAAGTAGGCAACCTTGCCGTAGGCAGACGGCTTTCGGAAAACCCTTTTCTTCTTGCCGCAGCTCAAGCACGCCCACAACAGGGTCGAGAAAGAAAAACCCAGTAGAACCACCAAACCCAGGGCCAGTCGAAGGAATCCCTTACCCAAGCTTGTCCGCCAGGATAGAGGCAATTCGTTCGCTGGCCTTGCCGTCCCAAAGAGGGGGTATCAGACCCCTCTTGCCCCCTCGAGAGAGGATCTTCTTGGTCTGGGTCACTAAATCGCCTCCTGGATAAACCATTTCGTTCGTACCCATGGCTATGGTAATGGGGCGCTCCGTTTTTTCTCGAAGGGTAAGGCAAGGAATGCCCAACACCGTCGTCTCTTCCTGGATCCCTCCGGAGTCGGTCAACACCAGTCGGGCGCGACTCATGAGACTTAAGAAATCTAAATACCCCATGGGCGGAATAACCATCAGGCGCGGTGCCCTGGTGAGCATCCTTCTCAAACCGAAACGTCGAACACTCCTATGGGTCCTCGGGTGAATCGGGAAAACAAGGGGTAGTTCCCGCTGAATCTGGCTCAGTGCCTTAAGGATCGTGCCCAAAATCTCTGGGCAATCCACATTGGAAGGTCGGTGAAGTGTCACAACCCCATAGGCATTGGGCTCAAGGTCAAATCGCTCCCAGGCCCTCCGTGGGATGGCCTCACCCTTGTACCTGAGGAGGGTATCAATCATGACGTTTCCTACCAGGTAAATTCCCTCGCCCGGAATCCCTTCCTGCCTCAAGTTATCCACCGCCCCTTGGAAAGGGGCAAACAGGTATTGGGACAGATGGTCGGTGACAATCCGATTGATCTCCTCGGGCATGCCCCGGTCGAAGCTGCGCAGGCCCGCCTCCACATGGGCCAGTGGAATTCCCATCTTGGTTGCCACAAGACTACAGGCGAGGGTTGAGTTGACATCGCCCACCACCACCACCAGGGAGGGTCTCTTCTGAAGACAAACCGACTCAAAGGCGATCATCGCCTTCGCGGTCTGCTGGGCATGGCTGCCAGAACCTATCCGCAGGGAAAATTTTGGCGCAGTGAGATGGAGATCCTTAAGAAATGCGGCCGACATCGGTTCATCGTAGTGCTGACCCGTATGGACCAGGAGGGGTTTGAAGATCTTGGGTTTCTTCCGCATGGCCTCCATCAACGGCGCCACCTTCATAAAGTTGGGCCTGGCGCCGGCTACCACAGCAATTCGGAGGGGTTTCTTGAGCGGCATCTTCAGCCCCCCCTCACTTGAGGTACCGCTGGAAGACAGGCGCGAGAATCCTTTCCATGGCGTCCCAGCTGTATTGCCTCATACACTTCTCCCTGGCTCCTTGCCCCACCTGTTCGGCAGGGCCTGGATTCCGTAAGATGAAATCGATGGCCTCAGCCAAGGCGGTGGGATTTTCGGGTGGAACCACGTAGCCGCAGCCCTCCAGGATCTCAGGCAAGTCTGAAACGGCCGTGGCAATGATCGGCTTGGCCATGGCCATGGCCTCAAAGACCTTGCCCGGAACTTGGGCCTGGGCATAGGGGGTGTTCCGCTGCGGGATAACTACCAGCTCTGCCAAGCTTAAAAATTCCGGCATCCGAGCATGGGGCTGCGGGCCAATCCGGATGAGGGAACCATGGGCCATCGTCTCGAGATCTCGAGAGTAGTCATTCAAGGGACCCAGAAGGAGCAGCTGAAGGGAGCGATCGCCAATGCTCCCAATGGCGGCGATCAGGTTCTCCAAGCCTTTGTGGGCAGAAACGTGCCCAGCAAAAAGGATCACTCTCTTTTCTTGTAAGCCCCACTTCTCCTTGAGCCGCAGGGGGTCGTAACGGGTCGGGTCAAAGAAGCGGCAATCGACACCGTGATACAGCCGTATTCCCCCGTAGCGGTTCTGGAGAAATTTGGAAACGACGATCCGCTCATCGGCCAGTGGGATCAGCCGCTCGGAGAGCCAGTCGTAGAAGCCGCTGTTAGGCAAATGAGCGTAGCGGATGGCTTCGACCGTCTTTCGGAACCATGGTTGACGCACAAAGGGTTCGGCATCCCAATCCTCAATGTCCAGGATCACCGGATGGCGCCGGGCGAGCCTTGCAAGCAGGGCGACCCCAAGAGAGGTCAGGCGCGGCTTGAACGCATAGATCACCTTACCCCGAATCCGCTTGAGTAGTTCCTTCACCGTGAGGAAAAACTCCGGCAAACGGGCTTTCTTAGGATAAACCGGCTGGTAAGGAAGTTCATTCTGGTACGGCTCAAAGATGCCATTCCCCAAGACAGGTCCGACCACCTCGATCCGGAACTTCCGTTGGAGGGCCTTGGCAATGGGGTAGGTCCTGACGAGGCAATTCCTGGAAAGGTTATGGACCAAAAGGGTGATGTCCACCTCTTGGGGGCCAAACTCCCTTTTATCCCTCAATGACGCAACTCCAGGGCAAAGAGGTTGGTATCCCGTGGGTGCCAATTGAACGGATGGGCCCGTGCCATCTGGCGACACAGTCTGCCTTCATCCTTCCGGGGGTACAAGCCGACCCGGGCAAATCGGGAAAGCCACCACTCCCGATCGCGAACCAAGACATGAACCGCCACCTCTTGATTCATGGAGGCGGTACAGAAAAATACCGAACGACGATGCATGTGATTCCGTATGGTCTTTAGAAGCGCATCTGCAGTCTCTTCCCGGATATGCTCCAAGACCTCAAAGGATAAGAGGATGTCGAATGAAAGAGGACCTGAACCGTCAAGACTCAATCGGAGCTCTTCCTGAAGATTCAGGGTCAGGAAGTGGTCCTCACTGCCCTTAAGCAACGGATTGAAGGAGACGAAGTGGGGATGGCCATCCATCCCCACGTAGTCCGGGATTCCGTAACGGCGAAAGAAGAAAAAGAGATGGGCCGGCCCACAGCCCAGCTCCAAGATGGAGGGACTTGGATAGTGAGCATGGGCAAAGGAGGCGATGAAGCCGGCCAAACGGGCATTGCTCCAGAGTTCCCAGGCCTCTTTCTCCAGGTCGAATACAGCGTCCACCGGCCGAAACCCCTCAAACCCTTCAATCCCCTGGGGCCAACCAGTGGAATTCTGGAAATTGGCCACGATCTCCTGGGCACAGGAGAATCTCTGCCTCAAAGGCACCTTTCCGGAGTTTGGCAAAAGGTTCTTGATCCGCCCGGTGGCAAGTTGCTTCTTAGGGCAAGTGGCGTAACGGAAAAGGCGCACCCGGTTTGCCAGATCGCTTCCTCCGTACCAGAAACAGAGGATCCTGGAGCGAAACAGGGCCTTGGCTTCCCTGAGAGGGGCCCACCACCTTTGAGGAACGATGGGCTTCAGGGACTCGCCAATCATGGGGGAACGCCCGTCGAGGCCCGAGACCGCCGCGACACCCTCTTCAATTCTTCCCTCGCAGCAGCGTGAGAATCCGCTGGGCAGCTTCGAAGAATGAACCGACTTCACCATCGGCGTGCGTCTTGCCACTGTAAGGCCGTCGCACTAGAAATGTGGTACAACCGGCCTGTCGGCCAGCCTCAATGTCCCGCCATCGGTCTCCCACCATAAAGGACTTAGCCAAGGAGATTCCCAGCTCCCTGGCCGCCTGTTTTAAAAGACCCGGCCTTGGCTTTCGGCAGGGACAGTCATCCGAATCATCGTGATAACAGGTATAGATGTGCTCTATCCCGAGCTCCTTCTTGAGCCTGGCATGGAAGGCCTCCACCAGCCCCCGTTCGATCTTGCCCCGCACCACATCCGGTTGATTGGTCACCACCACCAGCGTCAATCCTGCCGCGCGCAAAAGGCTTAGCGCTTGGGACACTCTAGGCAAGAGCTCGAATTCTTCGATGGAATAGGCCGGACGCAAAGAACCGCCCCCATCGCAACAAACCTTCAGGAGTACTCCGTCCCGATCCAGGAAGACCGCCCGCTTGCCCAGCCCCTTGGCCTTCACCTCTAAACCGTTTTCCCCTTCTGTCGGAGATTCCCCTGCCGGCGGTGCTCTGGCCGCTTAAGGAATTGACGGGTCTCCGCCAGCCCCTCCGGAGAGCCAATCTCGTAGAAACGCTCTTTAACCTCAAAGGCCTCCAGTTGTCTCATCTCGAGAAGCATCTGGTACAGATTCCCCAACTCAAAAGGCACATCCGAAGGAATAGGCCCAAGGGCCTCTTTACGAAA
>CAYJSX010000002.1:0-26973 GCA_964372575.1 uncultured Planctomycetia bacterium | reverse complement strand
TTAAGAGTGAAAAGTTAAGAGTTAAGAGTGAAAAGTTAAGAGTTAAGAGTGAAAAGTTAAGAGTTAAGAGTGAAGAATGAAAAATCCGGCAGAAGTCAAGAAACCGGATATTGCCGAGCGAAGCATCAGCTATTCGCTTCGTATCATCCAGTTGTACAGGGAGTTGGAAGAGGACAGCGCCGGTCGAGTCCTAGGCCAGCAGGTCCTCCGCTCGGGAACTTCGATCGGAGCGAACATCCATGAGGCTCAGGGGGCGCAGAGTAGAGCGGATTTCATCGCTCGAATGACGATCGCGTACAAAGAAGTTCTTGAAACTCTCTACTGGCTTCGTCTTATTGAGGCGTCCGAGGTTGTAAAGGGGGAGAAGCTGGGTGACCTGTTTGATGAAACTCAACAGCTCATCAAGATCTTATCTTCCATTTTGCTTAGCTCCAAGAAGGGCATAGCACAAGATGGAGATTAATTCTTCACTCTCCACTTTTAACTCTTAACTGTTTTTCTATGACCATTGGGCTACTTCAGTTGAAGCTTCGCATCCCTGAGGCGCAATCGCTCAAGGCCAAGCGCCAGGTCCTGCTGGGGTTCAAAACGAGATTGAGAAGTAAGTTCAACGTCTCTGTCTGCGAGGCGGATGAGCATGACAAGTGGCAGGTCAGCACCCTGGCGGCCGCCTGTGTGGCGGTTGACCGGGCCAGCGTGGACAGCCTCCTCAACCGGATGGTGGAGGCCTCCCGCCGGCAGCGGGATCTGGAACTGACCGATTATTCCATTGAACTGTTCTGAAACAGGAGCGTTTGATCTTGAGGATGAAATGGCTTCCCCACGTTTAAACCGGGTGGCCGAGGCGATCAAAGAGGAGGTGGCGAGGATCCTTCAGCATGAGCTCAAGGACCCTCGGATCGGCTTTGTCACGGTGACCCGGGTGGATCTGACGGCCGACCTTGAGCACGCGACGGTCTACTTCAGCCTCTTAGAAGCCGGTGGGCGCGGCGGTTCGGCTCAAGCGACCGAGGCGGGGTTGAAGTCCGCCGCTGGTTTCATCCGGAAACTAATCGGTGAAAGACTGCGCATCCGGGTGACGCCGGAGATCAGCTTTCGGTTGGATCCCACGGTGGCCGAGGGCATCCGGATCTCCAAGCTGCTGGGGGGGCTGAAGGAGGAAGGCAAGGCGTGAAGGGGAGAAGCTCAAAGCGTTCTGGAATGCGGGCCGTGGTGGAGGCGATCCGCCGGAATCAGCGATTTCTGATCTCCTCCCACGTCAACCCTGAGGGAGACGCGCTGGGTTCGGCGCTGGCGTTGGCCTCGCTCCTCACGCGCTTGGGCAAGCAGGTGACGCTGGGGCAGGAGGGGGGGATCCCGGAAAACCTCTCCTTCTTCCCGAAGGTGGCGCCGGTCCTGGTCCGGCCCAAAAGCGATTTCCAGGCCGATTGCGCCATCACAACGGATGTCCCGGTCTTAAGCCGCTTAGGGATCATGGAGCCGTTCGTCTGCAGGATGCCTCTCGTCATCTGCATCGATCACCATGTGAGCAACCAGCGCTTTGGCCACATCAACTGGGTGGATCCCAAGGCGGCGGCCGTAGGGGAGATGATCTACCGGCTCTACGAGGCCTTTGGGCTCGAGCCGACTCAAAGGGAGGCGCTGTGCATGTACGTCTCCATCGTGACCGATACCGGCTCCTTCCGATACATAAACACCACTCCCGAGGTGCTTCAGATCGCCGCCCGGCTCGTCGCCAAAGGGGTAAGTCCCCTGAAGGTGGCCCAGGCCCTCTACGAGGCCCATTCCTTGGGGGACATCCGGTTTCTGGGAGAGGTCTTAAACGACGTCCAGCATACGCTGGATGAAAAGGTGGTTTGGCTGGAGATTCCCCGCTCCACCTTTCGGCGAGCCAAGCCGAGCGAAGAGGTATTGGATGAGCTGGTTAACTTTCCCCGTTCTGTCCGGACGGCCGAGGTGGCGATGGTCCTAAGGGAAACCGATCAAAGCGGGACGATCCGGGTGAACTTGAGATCCAAGGGAAGGGTCAATGTGGATCTGATCGCCCGCCATTTTGGAGGTGGCGGCCACCCGGCGGCCAGCGGCTGCACCATCCCGGGGACGCTGGCCCAGGTGCGGGGCAAGCTGCTTACCCAGATACGCAAGGTGCTAAAACCTCGGTGCCAGGATTAATCCTGGCACCCCATAAAGTATGGACGGCCTGCTGCTCATCGATAAACCCCCCGGCATCACCTCGCACGACGCGGTGGCTGAAATCCGCCTCCGACTGGGGGTAAAGCGCGTGGGACACGCGGGGACCCTGGATCCGATGGCGACCGGACTGCTGGTTTTGCTCGTGGGCTCTGCGACCCGGCACGCTCAACAGTTCCTTCTGTTCGACAAGGCCTACCTGGCCACCTTCCACCTGGGCGTCACCACCGATACCCAGGACGCCGAAGGCAAGATCCTGACCGAGCAGGAGGTGGGCCCGTTGGGGACTGAGGAGATCGAGTCGGCCTGTTCGAATTTTCGCGGCCAGATCGAGCAGGAGATTCCGGCCTACTCGGCGGTGAGGATCAAGGGTCGGCGCTCCTATGAGCTGGCCCGGGCCGGCGTCGCCGTTCCTCCCAGAAGCCGCCGGGTCACGATCCATGAGCTCAAGCTATTGGCCGTTCATTTACCTCAGCTGGATTTTAGGATTATCTGTTCTTCAGGGACCTACATCCGGGCCCTGGCCCAGGCCCTTGGGAAGGCCCTGGGCTGCGGGGCTTACCTGGCGAAGCTCAGGCGGATCCGAGTCGGGCCCTACACGATCGATCAGGCGGTCAAGCTGGACGAGGCCGGCCCAAGCCATCTCTTGGGGATATGAAAATTCTTCGCCGGCTGCCCAGCCGTCCCCCACGGTGGCGCAAGCTGGTGGCGGCCATCGGGATCTTTGACGGCGTTCACCGGGGCCACCAGGCGATCTTGAAGCGGGCACTCCTGCGGGCTCGAGCCATTCGGGGCACACCGGTTGCCGTCACCTTTTATCCGCACCCGCTGGCGGTGCTGGCGCCTCAGCTGTTGCCGCAGATGCTTCTGTCGCTCCGTGGGCGCTTGGAGGCCTTTGCCAACCTGGGAATCCGGGCGGCCCTCGTGATCCCGTTCAACAGGGCCTTTTCCCGTTTGAGTCCCGAGTCGTTCGTGGAGTGCTATCTCGGCAAGGGGCTTGGCGTCCGGGAGGTGGTGGTGGGGCACGACTTCGGGTTCGGGGTAGGACGCTCCGGCACAATTGAAACCCTGCGCGAATTGGGAAGGCGATTTAGCTTCAAGATCCATGTGGTGCCTCCGGTGCGGGTGAGAGGGGAGCGGATCGCTTCCCACCGGATCCGAGGCCTGATTGCCCAGGGCGATTTGCGCAGGGCGAGTCTATTTCTGGGCAGGCCTGTCACGGTGGAAGGAGAAGTGGTGCGCGGCTCAGGCAGGGGTAAAGGGCTTGGATTTCCGACTGCCAACCTGAAGGTGGAGGCCGGCGTCTTGCCGCTGCGGGGGGTCTACGCGGTTTTGGCCAGGATGGGCAGACGAGCATACGCTGGCATGGCGAACGTGGGGATAAGGCCCACTTTCAAAAGGATAAAGAAGTTATCAACAGATGGTGCCTGGCACCAATTGTTGAAAACTTCGCTGGAGGTGCATCTGTTTGGCGCCAAGGGCTCCCTCTACGGCCGGAAGATGGTGGTGACCTTCCTGAGGCGGCTGAGGGCTGAGCGGCGGTTCCCTTCGGCCCAGGCGCTGGTCCGCCAGCTGGCGCAGGATGCACGCCGAGCCTCAAAGGTGTGGACATCGCCGCCTAAAGCGTGGTAAAGTTATTCCCATAGAAGGCAGGACGATGGAAGTTGTTACGGTTCAAAAGCAAAAACGCATCCAAGACTTTCAGATGCACTCAACGGATACCGGGTCGGCGCCTGTTCAGATAGCCCTTTTGACCGACCGGATCAATCTTCTAACCGATCACTTCAAAGAGCATCGGAAGGACCACCATTCCCGCCGAGGGTTGCTGAAGCTGGTCAGCCAACGTCGAAAGCTTCTGGAATACCTGAAGCTTTCCGACAAGGGAAAATACCAGAAGCTGATCGAACGTCTGAATCTCCGAAAATAGTTAAGATTCCACTCCCCGAGAATCCTTAAGGCTCTACCCATCTGGAAGGAGGCAAGTTGTGAGCGTTCAAGAGAACGTGCGGCGCGTTTCGTGCGCCTACGGCAAGGAAGAACTTGTTTTAGAAACTGGCCGCTTGGCCAAGCAGGCCGATGGGGCCTGCATGGTTCAGTACGGCGGTACGGTGGTCCTGGTTTCTGTGGTGATCGCCAAGGAGCCCAAGCCGGAGAAGAACTTTCTGCCGCTTACCGTCGAGTATCAAGAGAAGACCTACGCCGCCGGCAAGATCCCGGGCGGCTTCTTCAAGAGGGAAGGGCGCCCCTCCGAGAAGGAGATCCTCACCGCGCGCCTGGTGGACCGGCCGATTCGGCCCCTCTTTCCCAAGGGCTTCAGGAACGAGGTACAGGTGATGGCCCTGGTTCTCTCTCACGATGGGGCCAACGACCCCGACATCCTGGCGATCCTGGGGGCCTCCACCGCCCTGGGGCTGGCCGGGGCTCCGGTCGCCCCCCGACTGGGGGCGGCTCGGGTGGGCTGGGTAAACGGCACCTTCGTGCTCAACCCTACCTATGCTGAGCTGGAACAGGGAGACTTGGACCTCGTGGTGGTTTCCAACCCCGAAGGGATCGTGATGGTGGAAGCCATCGCCAAGGAGGTTCCAGAAGAGGTGGTCGTGGAGGCGATGCGCTTCGGCCAGCAGGAGGGTCAGGCCTCGATTCGCCTTCAGGAAGAGCTCTTGGCCAAGGCCGGATTCCAAAGGCAGGAATTCCCTGAGGCCACCTTGGATTCCAAACTGCTGGAAGAGGTCCGCCGTCTGGCGAAGGACAGGATGGAAGAGCTGATACGCTCTCAGGTGGAGAAGGAACAGGGGGGCGAGGAGATGCGGGCGATCTCCGAGGAGATCTTGAAGGAGCTTTCTCCGGCGGCCCCTAAGGCGGCGGCGACCGCGCCGGGCGAGCCGGCCATCACCAAGGCGGCTGTGGAGGAGGCGCTGGAGACCCTGGAGCGAAGCCTGATGCGCGAGATGGTCCTCACAGAGCGCCGGCGCGTCGATGGGCGGGATTTCACGACGGTGCGCCCCATTACCTGCGACGTGGGGATTCTGCCCAGAACCCACGGCTCCGGGCTCTTTACCCGCGGCCAAACGCAGTCTCTGGCCGCCGCCACGCTGGGCACCTCTTCCGATGAGCAGATGATCGACGCCCTTGCGGGAAAGACGTACAAGTCGTTCATGCTGCACTACAGCTTTCCTCCCTTCTCGGTGGGAGAGATCCGTCCGGTTCGGGGACCTGGCCGGCGGGAGATCGGCCACGGGGCCTTGGCCGAGCGGGCCCTGAAGGCGGTGATGCCCTCCAAGGAGGCCTTTCCTTATACCGTTCGGGTGGTCTCCGAGATTTTGGAATCGAACGGCTCCTCTTCGATGGCCACGGTTTGCGGCGGTACCCTGGCCTTGATGGATGCCGGCGTCCCCATCAAGGAGCCGGTGGTTGGAATCGCGATGGGCCTGGTGAAGGAGGGGGATCGCTACGCGATCCTGACCGACATCATCGGCATGGAAGACCACTTCGGCGACATGGATTTCAAGATCACCGGAACCTCCAAGGGGATCACCGCGCTGCAGCTCGACCTGAAGCTTTCAGGGGTGAAGGTGGATCTCTTGAGAGAAGCGATTGAACAGTCGAAGTCGGGCCGGGCGCAGGTCTTGGAACGGATCCGAGCCGCCCTTCCGGCCCCCCGGCCAGAGCTTTCTCCCTACGCGCCGCGGATCACCATCTTGAAGATTGACCCGGAGAAGATCGGCGAGCTGATTGGCCCAGGCGGCAAGATGATCCGGAGGATCACCAAGGAGTCTGGGGCCACCATTGAGGTGGAGGACGATGGAACCGTCCTCGTGGCCTCGGCCGATCGGCATGCCTCGGAGAAGGCCGTCGGCATGATCAAGGGGTTGACCGCGGAGGCCGAGATCGGGAAGGTCTACCAGGGGGTGGTGAAAAGGATCACCAACTTCGGCGCCTTCTGCGAGATCTCGCCCGGCAAAGAGGGGCTCTGCCACGTTTCAGAGCTCTCCGATCAGTTTGTACCCAAGGTGGAGGATGTGGTCAAGTTGGGAGACACCTTGGCCGTCAAGGTGGTGGAGATCGACTCGATGGGCCGAATCAACTTAAGCCACAAGCAGGCCCTCTTGCCGCCGGGCACACCTCCGGTGCCTCCACGCAGAGGCCCGGAGCGGCCGCCCCGCGCAGGAGACGATTACCCCCGGCGTCATACTGGCGGCGCAGACCCTGGCCGGTGGCCGCGAGAGCGCCACTACCCTGGAGGGGAATCTCGCCGCCCGCCTGCCCTGGGAGGCGCAGGGCGGGCAGGCCCGCCTCGCCGATCCCCTTCGGCCAGCGGCCGCAGCGGATTCCGGGAACGCCAGTGGGAGCGTCCCGCTTAAGAGGATGGCGCGAAGCGCAAAGCCAACCCGTTTCTCATTAAGTCCTGAGCGGCGAAACGAGTTGTGGGGGATTCTCTTCACCGCTTGCTCCCTTCTCCTTTTCATGAGTCTCATCTCTTACACCCCCTCGGACTTAAGCTTCTTCACCTCACGCCCCTCCGTGCCGGTCAACAACCTCTGCGGGGTGGCCGGTGCCGCAGTGGCAGGGATCTTCCGCTCGGCCATCGGCTTGACGAGCTATCTGGTGGCCTTCCTGGGTATCCTCTGGTCCGTTGCCCGCTTCTCCGGCAAGCCCAACCCTCGTCCCCTGGTCAAGTGGGTGGGCCTGGGTCTGTTTTGTCTTGGGGTAAGCGGCTTTTTGTCCCTCCTCTTCTCCCAGGCGCCTGAGGCGCGCGTTTGGCGGGGCGGCACCCTGGGGCTCGTGACCGGAGATTTCACGGTCCATTACCTGGGCCGATGGGGGGCCTATGTGGCCCTGCTTGCCGTCACTCTCTTGACCTTTCTCCTGGTGACCGAGATGGCGGCCTTGCCCCTCTTCACCCAGACGGGCCGCTTCCTCCGTACCGGCCTGGCTTGGACTGGAAAGGGGGCTTCCCAATTGGCGGCCTGGGCCAAAGAGCTTCCTGGCGCTCCCTGGTTCAAGCCCCCCGTGCTGCGCCGCAGCCGCCCGGTCATCCATGTCTCTAAGCCCTCCCCTTCCCGCGCCCAATCCGACAAACCTGCCAGGATAGCGGCGGAGCACGCACCCCAGGCAGCGGTGCTGGAGAAGGAGGAGAAAGAAGAGCGATTAGCGGCGGCGCAGACCCCGCCGCGCCGCGAACCTGTGATTCGAAGCGCCGCTGTCCCAGCGGCCAGACTCGCCGCCGGCCCAGAGGCCGAACGGGTGTCGTTTAAACTGCCGCCGCTGGACCTGCTCGACCGGCCCTCTGCCGACTCCGGGAGGGTCGAGTCAAAGGAATTCTTTGAGAGGAACGCCAAGATCCTGGAGGATTCCCTTCGGGACTTTGGGATTGAGGCCAAGGTCGCGGAGGTGGAAACCGGGCCGGTCATCACCCGCTACGAGTTGGAGCCGGCCCCTGGCGTCAAGATTCAAAAGATCACCACGTTGAGCGACGACCTGGCCCTCGTTCTCAAGGCCCCATCGGTTCGGATCATCGCCCCCATTCCGGGCAAGGCCCGGGTGGGGCTGGAGGTTCCCAACCCTTCCACCTCCAACGTCACGCTGCGGGAGGTGCTGGAGTCCAAAGAGTTTCAGGAGGCCGACACCAAGCTCAAGATCGCCATCGGCAAGGATACCGCCGGCTATCCCCTGGTGGCCGATCTGGTGGACATGCCCCACCTCCTGATTGCCGGCACGACCGGCTCCGGCAAGACGGTCTGTGTGAACGCCCTGATCACCTCGATCCTCTTTACCTCCACACCGGATAAGGTCCGCTTCCTCATGGTGGATCCCAAGATGGTGGAGCTGGCGATCTTTAACGGCCTGCCGCACCTGCTGATGCCGGTTCTCACACAGGCCAAGAAGGTTCCAGTGGCCCTGCAGTGGGTGGTTCAGGAGATGGAGACGCGCTATCGCCTCTTCGCCCGCCTGGGGCTGCGCAACATCGAGGCCTACCACGAGAAGCAGGCAGCCGGGGAGCTTCCGGCGGAGGAAGTCCCTGAGAGTCTTCCGTACCTGGTGGTGATCATCGACGAGCTGGCCGACCTGATGCTCGTGGTGCAGAGCGAGATGGAAAACGCCATTGCCCGGCTGGCGCACCTTTCCCGGTCGGTGGGGATCCACATGGTGCTGGCCACCCAGCGGCCCTCGGTGGATGTGCTGACGGGTGTGGTCAAGGCGAACTTCCCGGCCCGGATCTCTTTTCAGGTGGCCTCGAAGGTTGATTCCAGAACCGTGCTGGATGCCTCCGGGGCGGAGAAGCTCCTGGGCAAAGGGGACCTCCTCTTCATGCAGCCGGGCACCTCCAAGCTGATCCGGGCGCAGGGGACCCTGGTCACCGACAGCGAGATCAATCGGGTGACCTCCTTCTGGAAGGAGCAGCAGGCCCCTGACTATGAGGCCTCCCTGATGGAGGATAGATTTGAGAGCGCCAGGGGACCTGAAGGCCGCGAGATGATCCAAGACCCCCTTTACCCAGAGGCCATCCGGGTGGTGGTGGAGACCGGCCAGGCCTCTGTCTCGCTGCTGCAGCGCCGGATGCGGCTGGGCTACGGCCGGGCCGCCCGGATCCTGGATCAGATGGAGGAGGAAGGAATCGTGGGCCCGATCCGCGGGGCCAAGCCGCGCGAGGTCTATCTCAAGGAAGTTCCAAGTGAGTTTATCGATCGGGGAACGTCTCAAGTCCGCGCGTGAAGCCAAGGGGCTCACCCTGGAGCAGACCCACAGGGTCACCAAGGTGCAGCTCAACCTCTTGGAGGGGATCGAGTCCAATCGAATTGACGAGCTTCTGGATCCGGCCTACGCGAAGATCTTCCTCAGGAAATACGCGAGCTTCTTAGGTCTCGACGGCGCGGCCTTGGTGGAAGAATATCTGGCCCACCGGGGCCCGCTGCCGCAGCGGCCCATTGCCCTTAAGACCGAAGCCCAGGAGAGCCAGAGGCGGGAGTCCTTCCAGCGGTACCTTTTCCCAACGGCTGCCTTGGTGACCGCTGGAATTGGGCTGGCCTTCCTGGGGTATCTGGCCTTTGATCTTTACGGCACCCTTAAGGATAAAGGCCTCTCCACTTCCAGGAGTGAAGGTATGAAGGGGGCTTCAAAAACCTCTGAGCCAAAGCTCCTCGTGCCGCGCGGCCAGCCGCTCAAGCTCACCATCCTCGCCCGCGAGAATGTTTGGATGCAGGTCAAGTCCGACGGCGCGGTGATTTTTCAGAACGTATTAACCAAAGGATCCCGTGAAAGCTGGACGGCCCAGGAGGATCTGGAGCTTTGGACCGGCAACGCCGGCGCGACAGAGCTTATCTTAAACGGCCATTCGCTGGGCTCTCCGGGTACCGGGGTCAAGAAGGGGATCAGGGTGACCCGCGAAGGGATAAAAGGGCAGCCGTAAGCCATAAGCTGTAAGCGGTAAGCTTTAAGCTAAAGAAAATGCGAATATATGTCTTGAGTTTGGGGTGTGCCAGGACCCTGGTCGATTCAGAGCACCTGGCCGGCCTTTTGATTTCTGCGGGCCACCGCTTCACCGAAGAGATCAACCAGGCCGACTGTGTGGTGGTGAACACCTGCGCCTTCATTCGGGAGGCGGAGGAGGAGTCGATCGGAACGATCCTTCAGGTGGCCGATTTGAAGCGCTCCGGAAAACTCAAGAAGCTCTACGTGGCTGGCTGTCTGCCCCAGAAGCGCCGGGGCGAAAGGGAAGATCTCCTGCGGCTCCTGCCAGAGGTGGACGGCTTCTTAGGGCCTGGCGACCTGCGCAAACTTCCCGAACTTTTGGGTGCCAGGATTTATCCTGGCACCCCTTCGGAGCGATTTTTCGTTGCCTCGCCGGTTCCGACCCTTCTGTTTGAATCCAAAGATCCCCGGTTCCGGATGACGCCCAGCCACTTCGCGTATCTCAAGATCTCCGAGGGCTGCGACCACGCCTGCAGCTTCTGCTCCATCCCCCAGTTCCGCGGGGCCCATCGCTCCCGAACCGTGGAGGATCTTCTGGAGGATGCCAGGCAGCTTGCTGGCCAGGGCGTGGTGGAGCTCAACCTCGTCGGGCAGGACACCTCCTACTACGGGGCCGACCTTTACGGCAGGCCGCAGCTTCCTAGACTCTTGTACGCCCTTTCTGGGGTGGAGGGGATCCGCTGGATTCGGATCCTGTATGCCCATCCTGCCCACGTGACCGATGAGCTGATCCAGGCGATTCGGGATCTGCCCAACGTGGTCAAATACCTGGACATTCCGCTTCAGCACATCTCGGACGATCTTCTTTCGGCCATGCGCAGGGAAACCGACGGCCGCCACATCCGAGGACTCATGGAGCGGCTGCGCTCCGAGATCCCCGAGGTGGCGATCCGAACCACCTTCATCGTGGGCTTTCCAGGCGAGACCGAGGCCCACCTGAAGGAGCTGGCTCAATTCATCAAAGAGAGTCGGTTTGAACGCTTAGGGATTTTCCCTTACTCGCCTGAGCCCAAGACCCCGGCCGAACGGATGGCCGGCCAGGTCCCGGAGAAGGTCAAAGAGGAGCGTTTTCACCGCCTCATGCGGCTCCAACAGGAGATCTCCACCGAGATCAACCAACGGTGGCTGGGCCGTGAGGTGGAGGTGCTGATCGAGGAGGAATGTGAAGATTCTCCCCCTCACCCTTCACCCTTTACCCCTGACCGTCTTTATTTGGGCCGGACCTACGCCGACGCCCCAGAGGTGGACGGCCAGGTCCATCTCGAATCCGCCAGAGACCTTTCGCCCGGAGAACTCGTCAAGGCCAAGGTGGTGGACACGTACGAGTACGATCTGGTCGCTGAGACGGTTGCTCCAGCGCAGGCCGCCTATCGGTGACTCTTCCGAATAGGCTCACCCTCCTTAGAATTGCCCTAAGCTTCCTGCTCATCGCCCTGCTGTGGGCGCCTGGATTGGCCGCGAAGATCGCGGCCCTCTTTGTTTTCGCGCTGGCTGCCCTCACCGATCTCTGGGACGGCAGGCTGGCCCGGGCCAGGAGAGAGGTGTCTGATTTTGGGGTCCTGATGGACCCGATCGCCGATAAGATCCTGGTTTTGTCGGCCTTTGTTTCCTTCGTGGCGCTGTCGGTGGCCCCGGCCTGGATGGTAGTCCTGATCGGGACCCGGGAGTTCTTGGTGACCGGTTTAAGGCTCTTTGCTCTAGGAAAAGGGCAGGTTCTGCCCGCCGAAGCGGCCGGCAAGCACAAGACCGCCTCCCAGATGGTGGCGATCTCCATCACCCTCCTCTATCTGGCCGCCCGTGAGGCGTTCGGAAACGAGGGGGCCGGTTGGGTAAACGGGGGGGCCTTGGCGATCTGGTGGCTTCTCTTGGTTACCGTGATCCTCACACTCACGAGCGGCATCTCCTTCTTGTGGAAGCACCGCCGGATCATCCTGAGTCTCTAGCCAAAGTCATGCGCACCATCGCCACGGTCGGGGGCCTTGGCTACCTGCCGTTTGCCCCAGGTACAGCCGGTTCTTTGGCAGGGCTTGTAGTCTGCTGGATTTTGAGTGTCAATCCCTTGGTCCAGGCGACGGGATGCGTTGTTGCGATCGCGCTGGCCCTCTGGTCGGCAGGCCCGACGGCCCGCGCCCTGGGAAAGAGCGACCCTTCTGCCGTAGTGATTGATGAGGTCGCCGGCATGATGATGGCGGCGGCCCTCCTTCCTGTGACCGTTCCCATCTACCTCGCGGCCCTCCTCCTCTTTCGGTTTTTTGACGTGGTCAAACCTCCACCCATCCGGCAGCTTGAGCGCCTTCCAGGAAGCCTGGGGATTGTCTTGGATGATCTGGCGGCCGCTGTCGCGACCCAGGCCTTGCTGAGGCTGGGGCTGCGCTTCCTCGCGTGAACCTCCCCCCTGCCTTAAGCCCAGGGGCTGTGCGTTGGGCTGGCCTGGCCGTTATCCTCCTGTTTGCTGGCTCATTGGTCGGCTCGACCTTCAAGCAGGTTCAGTATGAGGCCACCGCGGATGAAGGATATTACCTGCGCTACGCCACACGGATTGCCCAGGGGGGGTTGGGGGAATTTCCTGCCCTTTTTAGGGACTATCTTGAAGACAGCTCCAGCAGCCAGTATTACCCCCCGCCCAACCGATTGACGACCATCCTCTTGGGCTCGGCGGCTTTGAAATTAAGAGGGGCTGTCTACCGGAGTCTGTCCGAGCTGTCGCTGGCTGCCTTCCTCGGTTTGCTCTGCCTCATCTTTGTCGGTGTGAACCGCTCCTTTGGCGAGAAGGCGGCCCTTTGGACGACCCTGCTTTTGGCTGTTTCCCCCCTGGGCTTAGGCATGGCGAGGCGGGCCCTCTCCGATTCCCTGACGGCGTTCTTTTTCATCGCCTCCTTCTGGATGCTCTTTAGGAATCTTTCCAGCGGTGGAACTTCCAGACGCTGGTGGATCTTGTCCCTCCTTTACACCGCCGCCTTTCTCACCAAGGAATCGGCCCTGCTGCTGATCCCGGTCTCCCTCTCCTATCTCCTCTGGCAGTCCCTGCGCAAGGAGAGGGAATTAACCCTCCTGCCTGTGCTGGCGGTTTCGGTCATTCCGCTTCTTTTGGCGTTTGCCTTAACCGCTTGGGCCGCCGGCAGCCCTGCCACGGCCTGGAAGGTGGAGCAGCTTTTCGCCGCCTCGGCCCGATTCAGCCGCTACGGACAACAGTTTGACCAGGGGCCCTGGTTTTTGTACCTGGTGGACCTGATCCTCTTTTCGCCGTGGGTCGCCTTCCTCTATATAGGCTGGGTAGCGCACTTAGCGGCTGGGAGGGAGCGCGACTTTCAGGTTTGGATTTTGGCCCTCCTTCCACTCCTCTTTGTGGCCTTCACCTCGTTTCTTCCGGCCAGGAACATTCGGCACCTGCTTTTGATCGAGGCGCCGGTGCGGTTGGGGGCAGTGCTTTTCTTACAGAAGCTGGTAGGGGATGGGACGGGATCCAAAAGGGCAGGCCCGCCACAGAGCCGGCGGGCAGGGCTGGCGATGGCTCTAGCCGTGCTGGGCATTTCCTTTCTGGACCTGGCGGCCTTTCGAGAGGTGTTCCTGGAGCTTCGCTTCTACGATCCGGTCAGCTTTTGGCTTCTTTATTGGCGGGGCTTCCTGCCCAGATAAGCCGGCCGGCCAAACCAAGTACCCCCACCACCCAAACAAGGGCGTTGGCTCCAAAGAACCGATAAGCCCAAGTCAGCCGCTTCGACTCAAAGAAGAAATGAACCCTGTTTTCGCCGGCTTCCAGCGGGACGGCCTTGTAGGCCAGGTTGGCCCTGAAGACTGGCACCAGCTTACCGTTCACCGCTGCCCTCCAGTTGGGATGCCAGACATCGCTGTAAAAGGCCCAGGCCGGTTCGGTGCCTGGCACCGTCACGAAGAACTCTAGGTGGTTGGAGTCAAAGCGAGTCACCTCAAGGCCAAGCCCAAGGCGCTCGTCGGTTGATAACGGCTGGGGGGTGCCAGGTTTTAAACCTGGCACCCTGCCTTCTCTTGGCAAAATCAAGAGGAGGTCGCCCGCGTAGCCCCCGTCGGTCATGAGACGGGCCATCTCCTCTTCGGTCTCGATCCCGTGGGCGTCAGAAAAGAACCGGATCTTGTCCTCCGTCACCCCGGCCACCTTGGCGGCGGCCGGATGCCTTAAAGGGAAATCCAATCCCCGCCATGGGATGAGACCCGCTGGCTTGACGGAGCGGTCGTGGATCGGTTGCCCCCAGTAGGCCCGCATGAGCTGATCCAGCGGGCGCTGCCAGTAGTCGATCCGAAAGCTGCTGCCCGGCTCATCCGCAAAGAGAAAGAGGTTCACGATCCCAACGATCGTCCTAAAAGGGGGCAGCCGTACGAAGTCCTGAACCCTTTGGGTTTTGTTTCCTTCGAGGGGAAGCCGCCTTTGGGCGAAAGGGACCTCTTGGAGTTGGGTGAGCTGCCTCTCCGTTCCGGTCAAGGGGACGGTTTTTAAGAGGGCATCTGCAAGCTTGTAGCCGTAAAGATCGGCTACCTGCAGGGTCAGGGCCAACGCGATCCAGAGAGATCGCGTCCCCCGGCCAAGCCAGGCGCCGGTCACGACCAGGGCGGCCAAGAGGGAGATCCAGCCAGACCCTTGAATGAGGCTGGCGAGCCGATCTCCTTGTAAGATGGGGGCGAAGGCTTGCCACTCCTGCCCAGAAAAGATTCTTGGGATAAGCTCCGCCCAGAGGGCTTCATTCCGGGCAAGAATAAAGAGGGCAAGCGCCAGACTCCCCAGCGCCAACCCCAACCCAAGCGGCAGGGCCCTTCTCGTCCGCTCAACAAAGAGGACCTCAAATCCTGCCCCAGCCAAAAGAGCTAAGAAAAGCTTTGCCCAACAGGCGGTTAGGCCCAGATGGCGGTAAAACTTCATGAAGGGCCAAAGATCGTAACCGATTCTGGCCAGGACAAGGCTGCCCTGCGAGAAGAAGAGAAAGAAGAGGGCGCAAGCCGCCAGGGGCAGGGCCTTCCGCCGTGAGGCAGAGAGGGGAAACAGAAAGATAAGAGGAAGTGTCAGCAGGCCCACGTACAGCGTGTAGTCCAAGGCCAGCGGTGCCCGAAGGAGAAGCTCGATCCACTTGGCCGCTTGCTGGCTTGAGCCATAACTCAAGAAGAGATCAAAGGGGGTGGTTCCATCCGGGTTTCTTCCGATGTTGTACTGGAGCGTTTGATCGACATCCGTTCTCAACAGAAGAAAAACGGCGAGGAATGAGGCGCCGATCAAAAGGAACGTTGCCGTTGATGGCCAGCCCCATCGGATCTTCTTAAGCTGAGGTCCTACCTCCTTCAGGTTGAAGAGGGCGTAGAAGAGGAAATAGAGGAAAAAGGCCAGACTGGCGACCGATAAGAAGTAAGGAAGATTCCCCAGGGTCTGCAGGGCAAGGAGGTTGCCAGAGATCAGGAGGTACCTCCATCGGCCGGTTTCCAAGAAGCGGTGCCCCAGGTAGAGGGCCAGGGGCAGGGCATAGGTGGAATGGAAATTAAACCACGGCTGGCTCGTCCAGATGGCGGAGCCTGCCACGGTGACCGTCACGAAGAAGGCGGTCCACCGGGAGGAAAAGAGGAGTCTCGCCAGCAGCCAGGTTCCGGTGAGAAGGAGCAGAGTATCCCAGAAGATCCCAGCGTAGAAAAGAGGAAGAAGGTCGAGCCCTTTAAAGAGGCCGGCCGCCTGAAGCAGGGCTGCCTGCCAGGGGGCCGCTTGGATGGCGTACCACCAGGTGGCAGGCATCCCCTGCGCCATGAAGGGGATCCACTGGGGGATTTCCCCGGATGCGGCCGCACCGTTCATGAAGTAATACTGCAGGGCGAAGTAATGAAAGCCGTCGTGGCCCGCGATCATCCGGTGGCTCGCGGCCAGAAACCCAGCCAGCAGAAGCTCCAGAGAAACGACTGCCAGAAATGGGGACGCTCTAAAAAGGGACACTCTTGCTCACACTACTTCACTCACGACCTCGCTGACCACGCTAGAGTGTCCCCAAATGGAGCGTCCCCTGGGGGGTGTAGGTGGGGCCTTTGGGGGAGAGGGTCGATTGGAAGAGGATCAGCCGATCGATCAGGGCAGGGCTGCTGCCACAGAACTCGGCCACCTGGAGCTTCTTGATCAAGCCAGCCAACCCACTGGCGGAGCGGACGCGCCAGGAGGGGTTAGTGGTGCGGCCTCCTTTAGCCGCAGCCACGCGACCAATGGTCAGGTGCGCTGAGAAGGGCCGCTCCTCTTTAGGAAAACCAAGCGAGTTCGTCGCTTCCTCTACTTTCTGAGCCAGTAGCTCCAGCTCCTCCTTGCCTTGGCTCACCCCCACCCAGATCACCCGTGGAAATGTTGTCTTTGGGAAGGCGCCGATGCCCTCTAGAGAAACGGTGAAGGGTGGAAGGTGAAGGGTGGAAGATCGCAGGGCCTCTTTCAAGGAGCCGACCTGCGCCTCCTCGATGTCACCCAAGAATTTGAGGGTGAGGTGGAGATTGACCGGCTCGACCCATTTCACGTCGGCCCCTGCAGCGCGCAGGTCGGCTTGAAGAGAAGCCACCTCTTGCCGGATCTCCTCGGGTAACTCAACCGCAATGAAGGCGCGCATAGCTCCTACCGGGTGCCAGGATTTATCCGTCTATGGGTGCCAGGATTTATCCTGGCACCCCTTCAAGGTAGTTCCTCATCAGATCCAACGCCGCCTGCGAGGCCTTGAACTTGATGGTGGAGCGGTCTCCAGTGAATCGAAAGCGATATCCCTTCGTTTGCTTCGGCGTAGCCAGCGCTATGTAAACCAACCCCACCGGCTTTTTCTTGGTGCCGCCGGTCGGTCCGGCGATGCCGGTGACCGAAAGTCCCAGGTCAGATTGCGCCAGCCTTCGAATGCCTTCGGCCATGGCCCGAGCCACCGGGCCGCTCACCGCCCCAAATCGCGCCAGCAGGGCGGGCGAGACCCCCAGGCCGTGAGCTTTCAGCTCATTGGCGTAGGCCACCACCCCTCCACGAAAGTAATCGGAAGAGCCCGGCACCTCTGTGATCCGGTGCTGGATCAGCCCCCCTGTGCACGATTCAGCCGCCGCCAGCGTCAGGCCCTTCTTCCTTAATAGGCGGCCCACCACCCCCTCCAGCGTCTCCCCATCGGCCCCAAAGATCAGCGTCTTAAGCCGCTGCCGGATCTTGGCCTCCACCCGACCGATCAACCGTTGGGCGGACGCCAGGGAAGGGGCCTTGGCCGTGATCCTCAAGTCAATCTGGCCTGGATGGGCGTAGATGCCAACGGTGGCCTTCCCTTTTAAGGCCAGAATGTCCAGGACCTTAACGTCCACCTCGGATTCGGTCAGGCCGGTGACCTTGAGAGTCCTGGAGCTGATCACCGTCTTGCCAGCGCAGCGCCTCAAGCGGGGGATGAGGTACCGCTCCACCATCGGGATCAGCTCAGCCGGCGGCCCCGGCAGACAAACCAAGAGACCGCTTCTCTCTGGGACACTTCTCTCTGGAGAGAAGTGTCCTTTTAAGAAGCGTTCTCTCTTATGAAGGGTGAGTAGGAACCCCGGCGCGGTGCCGACCGAGTTGGGGAAGACGACGGCTCCCTTGGGGATCGTCGCCTGGCGGATGTTGGACCTGGGCATCCGGATTCCCTGGCGGCTGAAGCGGGCCTGGACCTGCCGAAGGAGCTTGCGATTGAGCCCAAGGGGACGGCCAGTGACCGAGGCGATCGTCTCCAGGGTGATGTCATCCACCGTGGGGCCCAAGCCGCCGCAGGTGATGACGAGGTCGGCCCGCCCCAGGGCTGTTTTCAGCGCCTGGCCCAGCCGCTGCTGGTTGTCCCCAACCGTCACATGGTGGAAGCAATCAATCCCCAGCCCGGCCAGCACCCGGGACAGGTAAACCGTGTCGCTGTTGGTCACGAAGCCCAGCAGCAGCTCAGTCCCTACCGCCACAATCTCAGCGTTCACCCCGCCCCTCCTGCCCTTAGCCATCGTAATCTCATATTCGAATGCTCAACTTCTGCAGATAGGCTGACGTCGAGATTGCCTTGGTCGGGAGGGGCGGGGTCATGGAACTTTTATAGCAGAAGATCTGCTACTTGACAAGCCATACAAGCGTAGATATACTTGTATTGATAGGAGGAGATAAAGATGAAGACCCAAATCGTTCTGCCAGACGACCTGGCCAGGGAGCTCAAAGAAGTTGTACCCAGCCGCAAGCGCAGTCACTTCATTGCCCTGGCGGTCCAGACCAGGTTGCATGCCCTTAAATTCCAGCGGGCGCTCCATGAGGCTGCCGGGGGGTGGACAGACAAGAACCACCCCGACCTAAAGACCCAAGCCGATGTGAACCGCTACCTCGCCCGTTTCCGGGCGCGCCTTAGGCGCCATGGCTAGATACCTGGTTGATTCCGACGTCCTGATCTGGGTCCTCAGGAATCGGCAAGATACCGTTTCTTTGCTCGATCGACTGACCGAGCAGACGGCAGAACCCCTTGCCTGTTCAAGCTTATCTCTCCTGGAAGTTTGGGCGGGGGCAAAGCCTTCCGAAACCCGAAAAACGGCGATACTCCTTGAAGCCATGGACACGATCTCTGTAGATTCGGTCATTGCCCGTCTGGCGGCAGATTTGCTTCGGGCCTCCAGCCGCCGAGAAAACCCTCGAGAGTGGGTGGACGCCGTGATCGCTGCCACCGCGCTCCAGCATCGATTGACCCTTATCACCTACAACCAAAGAGACTACCCTTACCCAGACCTTTCGTTGTACCCCACGTGAATTTCTGTAAAACGTAATTGAGATTTTATCAACATAAGCTTATAAATTTAAATGAGTTACAATCTTTTTTATTTTAGGTATTGACTTTTTTAAAAAGATCAGGTAGATTTAGGGTATCAAGTGAGAAAATGAAACTGTACCCGATCGTCCCCCGATTACTTGCTGTTTTTCTAAGCGTCAGCCTCGCCGCGCCCAGCCCCGCCCTTGCCTTGCGCCAGAACCAGCTTGAAACAGGGAAGCAACGCTCCGGTCTGGAAGAAGCCCTCCTCTCCGGCAATCCCGATGAGGCCATCGATGCCATCGGCCGCCTTGCACAAGTTGTTCCCCCTGTTCCCCCTGGCCCCTTGGCACCCGTTCGCCCTGAGCCCAGTCGAGGGGCCGGCCTGGAGGAGAAGTTCCCAGACCCCGCTCTGGTAGGCTACGACTTCAAAGCTCAGGTCGATGAAATCCTACGTCAACGCGATAGAGGATTCGATCGTACCCTCGCTGCCCTGATTACGGCAAATCTACCCGATGATTCGGTGGGCCAGGAAAAGATTGGGGAAAGGAACCGCGCTAGAGCGATCCATGTCCTTTGGCGACTGGATACCGAAATCTTACAGAGGGTGCGTCCTGATGAGCAGAGGGACGAAGGGCAGCTCTATTACGACCTCCTCTTTGGCCAACAGGAAGAAACCTATAGAACGATCCTCGGGCTACTTGGTAAGCCAATGGTCGAAGGGAGCTACTTGTCCTCGTACGTACCTCCAGCCGAGATTGATTTGGATCGGGTCTCCGAAGAGCATCGTGGGTTAAGGGATCTTCGCTATGAGGTTGCCCTAACCTTAGTTCGGTTGGATACGTCTTTACCTGAGTATTATTCGTACCACGACAGAGCTTCCTTCGTTTTCCAAGTTGAGAAGGGGACCATTCGTTTCAGGCAAGACATCATCCGTTTCATTAAACCGATTATCGAACGCTTGGAACACTGGGAAAAGGAGGGTGAGGCTCGAAAGGGATTTGGTTACAACAAGCTTGCAGTACTTTCAGCCCTTTCGACGTTGAAAAACCTAGCTGGATTGAGAGAATTAGGTCAAGGCGCAGCAGAGCCCTATAGGAGTTGGATGCAGCAAGGAGTAGAAATTCAGATTACGTGGAAGGATCCAATAACGGGAGAAGCGCGTACAAATGCGGGAAAGATTCGCGACATTAGCAACCTCCCACACTTCCCCGTCATCTGGCTTGAAGGGCTCGATATAGGTATTTATCTTCGCAGCATTTCTAGAGCAACCCCTACAGATTTTCCTCAAGGTTCTACTCCTACCCCGCCCAAGCCCTCCGGGCTGGAGGAAACGATCCGCGAGACTCAGGAAAAGAGGTTAGATGAAATTCAAAAATACCTTCGTGGGAAGTTACAAGGAGAGGAGCGTAAAAAGTTTGTAGGAGAAATTGATTCTAATCAGACCTTGCGATGGGCTGTTATCAGGACTAGGGGAGAACAACCCGAGCTTCATAAGGCTAATGTCGCATTGACACCAGAGGCAGCGATCAAAGCATTTGATGAGGGCGTGGAAGAGTTCGAGACTTTCAATAGAAACAGTCCTGGCTCAAACTTTGTCTCTGGTATCGAGTTTGAAGACCGCATTGTTTATAAACGAGGTCAGGCATTCGTAGATAGCGAGAAGGCTTTTCAACAAGTTCTCACATTTAATGTTCTAGAAGATTTGGTTTTCGAGAATCTGTGGATGATTAATCAGAATAGGGCAAAGGTTACTGCCTTGGAATCGCAGCAGCCGGGCAACTCAGTGCGTGGCATGCGGCAAGAACTGGACGTTATCAGACTACACCTCGTGGATTTCACTTACCTCTTCCTCTGGTCCGCTCCGAGGTGCGGGCGACAGCGGTACCGGGTACCGAGGGGCCAGCACCCTCCAAGCCCGCCGGCCTGGAGGAGGTGGAGAGCTTGGTGGCCAACGCCATTGGTGGCGATGACCGAATGGAAGCTTTGAGGGATTTCTACGGCGAGCTAGCGAAGGGCTCTGCCGCCAACTTGGCCGTTCTCATTGATGAGAAACTGCTGGACCCGGATGATCTGGGTCGAGTCGGGGAGGTCTTTGGCCCAGGGTTTGTGGGCCTGGGGCTGGCGCTTCGGGAGAGGCTGGGATTGCCCGAAGGGATTGACCTGCAGGTCGATTTCATCTCAGACGTAACGCGGCAGCTTTATCAGGACTTTCGGGTTGTTGAAGTCAAGCGTCACCCAGAGAGCAATCCAAACGAGTCCCTTCCTCTTGGAGCCCTGCCGGTGGTGATCGTGCAGGCGGTGGCCTCTGGGGCCTCAACCTACCCCGTCATCCCCACGCCCTACCTGGGGCTTCAAGGGAAACCTCTCGATCAGGTCTACGAGGCCTTAAAGAGCCTCATCTTCGCTTAGAGACCGCTTCTCTCTGGGACACTTCTCTCTGGAGAGAAGTGTCCTTTTAAGAAGCGTTCTCTTACAGAGGTCAGCTCTGGATGGTATAATTAAGGCGGGGAGGGGCGGTGGAGATTAACCGGCGGTTGGTGTGGGATTACGATCTCTCTGATGCCGACTTGCAAGAGGAAGCGGTCAAGCGCTGGTACCTGGGCCGTGTTCTTACCCGAGGGACCCTTTCGGATGTACAGGCCATCGGCCTAGAGAGTATCCGGCAGGCCCTGCCTGCCCTTGTCCTGCCGAAAAAAATACGCTCTTTTTGGGATACCTATTTCGCCCTGCTTGACCGGGCCGCCTAGCCATCGAAATCCTCACCCCTTTCCAGCGCCAACTCCTTGCCCAACTCGCTGAGACTCCTCTTCGGGACGACTTTTATCTCACGGGCGGCACGGCCCTGTCCGCCTTTTACCTTCACCACAGGTATTCGGATGATCTGGATTTCTTTACCGACGATCCTCAAGCCGTTTCCCGTGTGCCGCCTGTCGTACAGGAGTTGGCCAAACAGATGCAGGCCACGGTTTCCTTCACGCGAACCACGGGAAGCTTCTTGGAGTGCTTCCTGGTGAATCGAAAGGAAGAGAGGATTGAGATGGACTTTGCGCTGGCCAGCCCCTACCGTCTGGAGGCCAAGGTTCAACGTCCGGAATGGGCGCTGTGGATGGACAGCGCCCTGGATATCGCCTGCAACAAACTGTCTGCCCTTTACGACCGGTCAGACCCTAAGGATTTTGTCGACGTGTATTTTATTCACCAGGAGTTGTATCCCCTACCGGTTCTTCTTCCTCGAGCGAAAGAAAAGCATCTGGGCCTGGACAATTATTGGTTGGCTCAGGCCTTCTCGAGGATAACCGAGGTCAAAATACTCCCTCGGATGATTAAACCGGTGGCCATCGAGCAGCTCGTGGAGTTCTTCGAAGGTCAGATTTCTTGGCTCATGCAGGGATAGACAGGCCTCGTGGCCGTCGAGACCCCGCGGTAAGCCTCAAACGACTAACAGAACGTTCCCCAGGTCTACGAGGCCTTAAAGAGCCTCATCCTCGCGTAATTCCAACGCGATCCACCGCTTCAGCCGGTTAGACCGCCTTATCCGCCGTCAGTAACCCGCGGTAAGCCTTCCTTTTTGCGGACAGCTTTGTGGTAGACTTAAAATCGATGAAAAAGCCCCTGTCAGAGTGCAAGATCGCGCCCGATCGGCGCTTATTTTGGTTCCTCAGGGAAGGCCTCCGGCTCGATTTGTCGGAGCCCTCCACGCTGGATGGGTACGTTCAACAGGTGACTACCCGAGGCGGATCAGAAGACGTGAGACAGCTCTTAAAAACGGTTCCCTGGAGAAAGTTGGAGGGGTCGCTCCAGAGGGTGAAGCCCTTTCTTCCCGACGAGGTGAGAAGGTTCTGGGAGGATTTTGTTGCAGATCATTAATGACGCCCAAGAGACGGTCCTCCGGAGGTTTCCCAAGGTGCCGGAGAGCGAACAGTTCTATCTGGTAGGGGGAACTGCCCTATCCCTGTTCTATCTGAAGCACCGCAGGAGCAACGACCTCGATTTCTTTACGGCGGCGGAGGAACTCATTGACCCGTTCTCTCGCCGGTTAGAGGAGAGGCTGAGAACCGATGATGGAATGGAGGTTCAGCGCCAAAGGGGATTTCGTTCGTTCGTCGAACTGACGGTCCAAAAGGGAAAAGAGACCACCCTGATCCACTTGGCACAAGATGCCCCTTTTCGATTTAAATCCACCGTTGTCTTTCCAGGGTACCCCAACTTAAGGGTCGAGAATCTCGAGGACCTGGCTGCCGGTAAGTTTCTGGCTTTATTCGGTCGAGCCACCCTTAGGGATTTCATCGACATCTACGCGCTGATTCAGGGGGGGCACTTTCGGCCCGAGGAATTGATCGAGAGGGCAAAGAAGAAGGATCCTGGTTTTGACCTCTATTGGCTGGGGGTGGCTTTTGAAAGGATCAAAACCTTCCAAAGGGACGCACCAGAATTGCTGATGCTTCTTCAGCCTGTTCCCTTTCAGGAGTTGTCGGGCTTCTTTGATCGGTGGAGAAAAGAACTCTCTAAAGATCTTACCAGCTAGGCAGTTGTGGTTGGCTCCGGTATTAATCTAATAATAAATTATTTTATCTATTGACAAATATGCTTGCCTGGGGTAAGATGGGGGATCTTGCCAACCTAAAAAGGAGGGGGTATAATGGGCACCTTAGAGACAAAGGCCATGCCGCGAACCAAAGCCAAGGCAGAAACCAAAGAGACACACGCGCCTGTTGCCTCTGACTCTGCCTCAAAATCGGTTGAGGAGAGGCGTGCGGGGCGGGTGAAGACCCTGGAGTTGACGTTGGCGCAGATCGAGCGCCAGTTCGGCAAGGGCTCGATCATGAAGCTGGGGGGCGACGCGGTGGTGCCGGTTCCGGCCCTGCCGACCGGCTCCTTGTCGCTCGATATGGCCCTGGGGGTGGGGGGGATCCCGCGGGGCAGGGTGGTGGAGATCTTCGGGCCGGAGTCTTCCGGCAAGACGACCCTCACCCTTTCGGTGATCGCCGAGACCCAGCGGGGGGGCGGGGTGGCCGCCTTCATTGACGCCGAGCACGCCTTTGACCCGGGCTACGCCAAGAAGATCGGGGTGGATCTGGATGAGCTTCTGATCAGCCAGCCGGACACCGGCGAGCAGGCCTTGGAGATCGCCGAGATGCTCATCCGCTCCAATGCGATTGATCTGGTGGTGGTGGACTCGGTGGCCGCCCTCGTCCCCAAGGCGGAGATCGAGGGGGAGATGGGGCAGGCCCAAGTGGGGCTGCAGGCGCGGCTCATGTCGCAGGCGATGCGCAAGCTCACCGGGGCGATCTCCAAGTCGAAGACGTCGCTCGTCTTCATCAATCAGCTTCGGGAAAAGATCGGGGTTTTCTACGGGAACCCCGAGACGACGCCAGGGGGCAGGGCGCTCAAATTCTATTGCTCGGTGCGGCTGGACATCCGCCGGATTGAGCACATCAAGCGGGGCGATGAGGTGGTCGGCTCTCACGTCCGGGTTCGGGTGGTGAAGAACAAGGTGGCTCCCCCCTTCAGGCAGGCGGAGTTCGACATCATGTGGGACGAGGGGATCTCCCGATCGGGCGACCTGATTGATGTGGGAACCCAGACCGGTACTTTGCAGAAGACCGGGACGTGGCTCACCTACGGCGAGGTGAAGCTGGGCCAGGGGCGGGAGAATGCCCGCGCTTTTTTGAAGGAAAATCCAAAACTCTTTTCCGAGCTGGAATCGAAGCTGCGCGAGACCGTGATGGCTCATCCTGCGGCAGGTTCGTAGCTTACCCTAAGCTTTAGATTTTAACGGGTTGGCTATCCTCACAGCGTCCGTCCGCCACAGAACTTTGGCGGACCGGGCGCTGTTTCACTCCAAGGAGCGTAACGACATGGTGCGGAAGAATGGTCTTATTTTGATTATGGTGGCTGCGGCGGCCTTCGGGTTGGGCGTCGGCTCTCCGGCGGCGGCCCAGACGCCCGCCGTGCCGGAGGCGGCGCCGCTGGATGCGGCCGAGCAGCTTCAGGGGCGGTTTGTGGAGGTGGCAAAAAAGGTGGGGCCGGCGGTCGTCTCGATCTCGACGGAGGTCACCGAACGGGTCCGGATTCGCCGCCATCCCTTTGGGAGACACAGCCCCTTCTCTGATTTTGAGGAGGACCTCTTTGAGCGCTTCTTCCGGGATTTCTTCGGGGATGAGCCGATGGACCGGGAGTTCAAGCGGCGGGGCCTGGGCACCGGGGTGATCATCGATGAGGAAGGGTACATCCTGACCAACGAGCATGTGGTCCACGGCGCCGACAAGGTGACGGTCACCCTGCCGGATGGGCGGGAGCTCAAGGGCCAGATCAAGGGCTCTGACATCCGCTCGGATCTGGCGGTGATCAAGATCGACGCCAAGAACCTCCCTCACGCCGAGCTGGGCGATTCGGACTCTGTCAAGATCGGACACTGGGCCGTTGCCGTGGGCAATCCCTTTGGCTGGGCCGTGGGGGGCTCGGAGCCGACCGTGACGGTGGGGGTGATCTCGGCGTTGAACCGCTCGATCCAACTGGGCCGCTCCGGAGAGAGGGATTACTCGAACTTGATCCAGACCGATGCCGCGATCAACCCCGGCAACAGCGGCGGGCCCCTGGTGAACCTCCAGGGGCAGGTGATCGGGGTCAACGTGGCGATCTTCTCGACGACCGGCGGCTACCAGGGCATCGGCTTCGCGATCCCCAGCAACACGGCCAAGGCGATCCTGGGGGACCTGATCGAGGGAAAGAAGATCCTCTACGGCTGGCTGGGTGTGAACGTGCAGGATGTGACCGAAGAGCTGGCCCAGCACTTTGGCCTAAGCGCCAAGGAAGGGATCATTGTGGCCAGGGTCCTGCCGGGTTCTCCGGCCCAGGAGGGAGGGCTTCAGGACGGGGACGTGATCGTCCGCCTTGACGGGGCGCCGCTCAAAGACGTTCGGGAGCTTTTGAAGAAGGTGGCCAGGGCTCCGGTCGGTAAAAAGCTCAAACTCGGCGTGATCCGCAACGGAAAAACCGTGGAGCTTTCGGTCAAGGTGGGAGAGCGCCCCCAGAGTCTCGACTCCTGGGAGGCCCGAGGGGAAGGAACCTGGAGAGGGCTGGAGGTGAGCGAAATCACCGAAGAGCTGGCCCGGCGGTATCGGGTGAGGGAAACCCAAGGGGTGGTGGTCACCCAGGTGGAGCCGGCCTCCCCAGGGGAAGAGGCCGGCATGAGGGTAGGAGACGTGATCCTGGAGATCAACCGCCAGCCGATCAGCTCCCTCAACGATTTCACGAAGCTGATCAAGAAGATCGAAGGGGATGCCCTGGTCAAAACCCCCCGGGGCTTCGCGGTCATCCGAGCGAAAAATGGAGAGTGAGTTGCTCGCCAGGGCCAGGGCCCAGGCGCTGCTCCTTCTTAAATTCAGGCCGCGCTCCGAGGCCGAGCTGCGCAAGCGCCTTCTTATGAAAGGTTTCTCCGCGGAGACGGCCGAGTTGCTCCTCGCCGATTTCAAGGCCAAGGGCCTCGTGGATGATGCCAAGTTTGCCCGCTACTTCGCCGCCCGGCAGACAGCGCTCAAGCCCTCCGGGCGCAGGGGGCTTCTGGCCGAGCTGGAATCCAAGGGAATCGCGCCGGAAGTGGCGGCGACCGCGGTGGAAGAGGCCGCAGAGGGCGTAAGCGAGCTGGAGATGGCCAAGGCGGTGGCCGCCAAGCGCCTGCCTTCCTTGAAGGGATTGGAGAAAGAGGCGGCCAAAAGGCGCCTCTTTGGTTTTTTAAGCCGGCGCGGATTCTCCTCAGATGTCATTTACAGGGTGGTTCGAGAGGTGACGGCTTCCAAGCCGTCATCCTTCGACTTGATCGGAGGATCTGATTCCCGCTTTCGCGGGAATGACGAGCGGGAATGACGGGTAGCGAGCTTCGGCGCAAGTTTCTCGCCTTCTTTGAGAAGAAGGGCCACACGATCGTTCCCAGCGATCGGCTGGTCCCGACCAAAGATCCAACCCTCTTTTTCACCGGGGCCGGGATGAACCAGTTCAAGGAATATTTCCTGGGAACGAGGAAGGACTTGAAGCGGGCCGCCTCCTGCCAGATCTGTTTTCGCACCGGAGACGTGGGCGAGGTGGGCCAAACCCCGAACCACCTGACCTTCTTCGAGATGCTGGGCAACTTCTCCTTTGGCGATTACTTTAAGCCGGAGGCGATCGCGCTGGCCTGGGAGTTCCTGACTCAGGATCTGGCGATTTCCCCTGACCGGCTGGCCGTCTCGGTGTATGAGAAGGACGAAGAGGCCGCCGGGATTTGGGCTCAGACGATCGGCCTGCCGCCAGATCGGATCGTCCCCTTCGGCGCGAAGGAGAACTTCTGGCCCTCCAACGCTCCCTTCAACGGGCCCAACGGGCCCTGCGGGCCCTGCTCGGAGATTTATTACGACTACGAGCGCTGCACGATCGGCAAGGTCTGCCCCAATCCGGACGCTTGCGCACCGGGCTGCCCCTGCGGACGCTTTGTGGAGGTGTGGAACCTGGTCTTCACCGAGTTTGACCGGCAGGAAGGGGGAAGACTCGTGCCGCTGCCGGCCAAGGGCATCGACACCGGAATGGGCCT
>CAYJSX010000001.1:38313-49034 GCA_964372575.1 uncultured Planctomycetia bacterium | reverse complement strand
ATGGCCAGCTCTTCCAAGCCCGCCTCAGGCCCCTGGGCCTCGCCAGGGGGAGGCTTGGGCGATGGCGGCCCAGTCAAATCGGGGAACTCTGCCGCACGCAAGATCCTTAAATAAGCCTCATTCTCTGTCTCCTGGGCTTCTTCCTGCATGAGCAGCCGGCCCTCTTTGACCTGAAAGGTCTTGCCCAGCACCTTGGCCAGATCCTCTTCTTTGAAGGATTTGACTTCCACCTCTACGCTCAACTCTACAGGGCCGGTAAAGGCGGTCTTGCCTTCTGAGGGCTTAAGGATGATCCCGAAGCCCTCCTCTCCAGGCAACGACCCCAACTTGGCCTCAACACCCAAGGCCATCTCTCTGAAGGAAACGTTGCCTGGCGGAATCGATTCGCGATAGAGCAACTCCTCGGCCTGTGTGGGTGTCCATTCAATGCGTGGATCCAGAAAGAGGTCTACGAACACCTCGTTGCCATCTGAGAGGGTCACTTCGTTCCACATGTGGCGACCCCCTAATACCTTGCCCCGGCGGGCTGAGACGTTAAGCCCTGCCGCCTGGCCCAACTTTCTAAAGAGGAGGGCCCTGTGCCGACAGACCCCTTTGCCCTGGTCTATGAAGAAGCCCATGGGTACCTCTTCACCTGTAAGTAGAAACTTTTTAATGAGTTTCCCTACCTCTGCCTCAATGGCCTCTGGTGAATAAGCCCGGATAACCGCGTCGTGAATTTCCAAGGCCCGCTGATCGGCCTCTTCCAAGTGCCGTTTGCTCTCTGGATGGACGAATCCTAAGGATAGATCTACTGCAGCAAAGATCTTTTGGATTCGTCCTTCCTCCGACAAATTCTTCAACCCCGCAGCCCATTGGATCATCTTGAGCAGCGATTTATTGCCTTGGTGAGCCGGATCCAGGTTCAACTGCTCGCGCGGGTTTTTGCCCCGCTCTAATTCCTTCACCAGGCCGGGCAATGGCAAAAGCAGCTGCTCGTTGAAACCCAGATGCAGTTCCTCGAGGTTGAGCATGATCTTAACCCTTCCCTCCTTTGACACCTGAGGCTCAAAGCGGACGGTTCCGGTGGGTCCAGGAGAAACCGCCTGAGGCGCCTCTTGCCTTTCGCGCTCCAAGTCGGCCAGGGCCACTTGAAGGTCGGCCCGGAGTCTTTTCAACTGGCCTTCCAACTCCTGGATGCGGGCCTGCGCCTGGGCGGCAGCCGAACCTTGCTGCTCTTTAACCACCGCAAGTTCTTTTTCAAGCTTGCCTCTTCTGTTCTCTAGCTCTTCGACGAGCGCTTTGGCCTGGGCTGTTTCTCTTTTTTGATTCTCCAAATCGCCAACGGCCTTGACCAGCTCCAGATCCTCGGCCGCCTCCGCGACGACCTTCTGCCACTCCCCAGCAGTTTTATCGGCCTCTACCAACTCCGTATTCAGTCGGGCAATCTCTTCCTCCAGCTCTTTCACCCGGCCACGGGCGGCCTCCGCCGTCCGATCCATTTCTTCTCTTAACTTCTCCAATTCAGGCCCCTGGTCCACCGGAACCGCCTCCACCGCCTCCGGAGCAGGCTCCACCGTCTGCAGAACCGGCTCCTCCCCTGGCACCGGAGCAGGCCATATCCCTGCTTCTTTGAGCTTGGCTTCAAGAAGGGCTTTCTTGTCTTCCTCCGGCTTTTCCTTCCAGCCTGCCGTTTCATTCGCGCGCAGTTCCTTCAGAAGCTTGAAGGCCTGCTGACGCCTCGTGGGATCATCGAGAAGATCCTGCGGAACACCCCAATGGGCCAGGGTCCACTTCTCCAAACCTTCTGAACCCTCCTCCAGCCCGGCACCAGGCGCGGACTTCCGAATCTCATCTAGAACCTTGTGCATGGCAGGTATCTTCTCCAGCTCCTCCACCAAGTCCGCGTAGTCTTCAAAGAATGCCCGAGGATTTCTCTGAAACGCCTCCAAGATCACGTTCGCAGGCGGCAGGTCAGAACCTGGCTGTACCACCTGCGTCAGGATTTGCCCAAAAGCAAGAGCGGCGTTGCGCGTGTCGGCAATGGCGTAGGCCAGTGCCTGCCAGGGGTCTATCGGCGTGAAGGGCCGGTCCTTTTGCAGCTCTGGGACAGCATGGTTTCTAAAGCGATTCACCACAGGCGCCACTTCGGCGTCCCAGGCCTCCAGGGTTTCCCTTAACCGGACCATCCGCCGCAAGAGCTGTTGGGTTAAGTGGGTCCTTAAGACCGGTTCAACCTGTGGGGCAATCTGTGCAGCCAATTGCTGGCGCTGGACCCGATCCTTTCGGTTTTCTCCCAGCTTCTCGATGTCTTCTTTGTATTTCCCATCCATGAAATCGTTCATGCTCTTATTGCTTGTGGAAACCCGAAATAGGGCGTTGACGCCACCCTGTTGCGTTTTAAGTTGCGCTGCAGTCATGCCGATCAATAGATCAAAGGTCCTGCTTGTTTGGCCTGGAGGACCTAGCGAGGGACCCATGGCCATGGGCCTGGACAGCAGGCGGGCTGTTTCCCGAAGATCCTTTTCCAGCGCCTTGCGCCCCTCGGGGAGGAAGTCCGGATCCATGAGCAGGGCGTAGCTGCCCTCCGCGTTGGAGTCTCCTGGTTTTTCGTTGACCCACTCGAAGTTCAGATGGCTCAACGTCCAGCCGCTCAAGACGTTGGAGAGGTTGGAGACCCCGTGCGCCAGGGCAGGCCAGCGCATCTGGAGCATGTCAAAGGCCTTCAGCCCCCAAAGGTTCTCCTGCAAAAGGTAGGGGGTGCTCAAGAAGCCGCTTTGATAGATGCCTCCGGCGTTATCAGAAACCACCGAGCCATCCCGGTTCACCTGAAGGGTAACCTGGGGAGGAGCCGTTCCCACTCCATGGTCCACTAAGACGGTAAACTCTGTCAGGAACGGTGTTTCGCCAAGCGGGCGCACGCCTGTCACCCGAAGAGGATGCCTGTAGCCGGCCAGGGTGACCAGAACGCCTCGGTGCGCTGACTGGTTGCCCGTAAAGATCGGCAGGTTGAACATCCGCCGGTTGGCGTCCCTTAATCCCTCACCCAGGCCAAACTCCGCCGCGCGAGAAAGAGCCGAATCGAACTGCTTGAGTTCCGCGGAAAGGTGCAGCATCTCCTGCTGGAAGATGGCCGCCGCGGGAGGCAACGGACCGCCGGTCGGGTTGGCCCCCCGCCGTCTGCGAAACCTGTGCCCGGTAATACGCTCGTACCAATTCTCCAAGCGTCCTCCCTGGATCCCACGAAACTCTTCCACCCCCTCATAGCCGCCCAAGGTGTCCTCGGCCTTCAGGAGCTGTTCCAGAATGGCGTAGGCGCGCCGCCAGGCCAGCACATTGAAGGCCGATATCGGCGCCAGGTCAGGCGGAACCTCCAGTATCCGGATGGCCTGCAGGATGGTAAGCGGGGGGGCATCCGGCGGAATGACTCCGCCTCTCATCCAGAGGGGAATCTTGAAATAGCCCAGGCCTTCCATCCAGGGAAGGCCCAGCTTGAGCTGCCAGGTAGAAGAATCCCAGAATCCGGCAAACTGATTGGGCGTTCTTCCGAAGAGCCGCGCCAGGATCTGGATGTCCCGGCTGTAAGGAGGCCCATACGAGCGCAGAAGCCGGAACAGGCCTGCAGTTGTTGCTCCGGCGATAAGCGCAACCCCGAGGGCAAGGCCGCCGCTCAACGATGGAATGGCAACCGGCAGGAGAACAAAACCCAGGAAGGCCGCGAGCGAACCCATCAAGATGGGCTGACGGCTACCGGTCATCCAGAGAGAAGGCAGGAAAAGGTTCGCCTTGGCGGCGATCATCCCGGAGATGAGGCCGAACAGGAGCGAGCCCGTCAGCCACCAACTGGGCGCCAGGAAAAGGAGGCCCAAAACTGCCGCGATCCCGGTGTAACCGGCAAAGACCGGCCGGACCGTGTGGGAAAGAGGATCGGCCGCGACCAAAAGATAGACCAAGGCGCCCACCATTCCAACACCAACAGAAGCAGCCAGGATAAGCCCCATCGCCCCCAAAACCCCGCCCATCGCAGGCAGGGTCGGCCAAATGGCCGCGGCAAGCCCAAGGAATTTCGACAGCCCCAGGAGGGTAACTCCGGAAAGCATCCCCACCACCAAACCTCTTGGAGCCCGGCGATAACCAGAGAATAATCCACCGGGGGCCGCGGGCCAAGCAGTAAGGAGAGCCGTGGCGATCCCGGCGACGGCGCCCACCGCCAGGCCTCCACCGATTCCAAGGAAGAGCGCTGCCAACCCTCCAACCATCAAGCCGGTGAAAGCTCCTGTGACGGCCCTGTGGCGTGGGTGCCGAACGTCGTAAAGGTGCAGGCGTCCTTGCCTGAATTCATCAGAGAGGTATTGGGTCTCCGCCATAGCCGCCCGCGCTTGCTCCTCAGTTTGGCCGGTCTCCTGCGCCCACTGTTGGACAAAACCGGGGACGCTCGCTCGCAGGTGGAGCCCCGCTAGAATCTCGCCCCACTGCGCCCCTGTGTTGGCTCGCGTGTCTCTTAGCATCGCCATCAGGGTCCTGGAATCCTGGTGAAGGGGAGAAAGAGAGCGCAGGTAGAGCTCGAAAGGAATCTCGGGGCTGCTGCTTTCGGCCCTGGCGGTCATCTCGGCCTTGTATTCCTCGACCACAATCGCGCCCAGAGCATCCGCGCTTAACCCGAGGAGCCGATCAATGGTCTCCTCCACCGTCACCGGTTCGGGCTCCTTTCCGTAACGCTTGACCCTGAATCCCCATGCCTTGGGGCGCTCTACGGCGATCTGGAGCCACCGGAAATAGGGCCAGGCCGGATCGGCCTGATCGGTGCCGTGGGTCAGCTCAAGCTGTGGAGAAATCTCTTCACTGATATGGGTATGCAGGAAGGCATTGGTAAAGGGATGGTGCTTCAAGCCCACCAGAAGGCCGCGGGCCGCCCGCGCCGCCGCCTGGATGGCATCTGGATTGCCGCGAATATTCGTTCGGGTCAAGCGTGCCGGAACCGGCTCTTTGGCCTCATCGGTCTCCTCGGTGTTCAGGGCCTTGCCCTGGCCCTGCAGTCTGAAGAAGGAGGCGGCGGTCACCGCCTCTCGAAGGATTGCCCGAACCACCCTCATCCCAAACCAACGCGAGAGCCGGTCCTCGGGCGGCAATCGAGGAGAGGAGGGATTGTGCCCTCTTCTGTTCTCCGGCAAGTCGGCTAGAAGCTCCAGATGGAGGGCGGCCCGGTCTCCGGCCATCCTCCGGTAAGACTCCAGGGTAACGTCCAGGTGCCTCTTAGCGCTGACGTGGGTTTCTCCGGGAAACTCATATTGCTCTTCGTTGGGAGCGGGCCAAGTCAGCCGGAGCGGCTCCTCCAGTCCAGTCCTGCGGATCGCCAAACGGCCGCTGTCCATGTACTGCCAGCTACGCAGGGCAGCCAGCTTCTGCCCCTTGCTCAGGCTCTCGGGATCATCCCGCATGAGGAACCGGTAGTCGGTTCGCGCCCTCTCCAAAGAGATGGATTCCAAATTCCCTCTGGTTTGCGTGGCGCGAACGCGATAAGGCAAAGAAAGGCCTGGGGTGGACCACCCTTCCAGATAAGTGATAAAGCGCCCGTCCGATCCCACAAAGCCCGGGGAGACATCGGTATTGAGCTGGCGGATCAATACTTTATCCCGCGCGGAATCCACGGGCCGAATCCCGATGATAGGCGGGCTCTGCCCCATGCCGGTCAACTTCTCGAGGAAAGGGTCCTCCATGAGCCGCCAGAGTCCCGAGGCGACCGCGTTTCTCTCCGTGCTTAGCATGAGCCGCTCCACCAGGTCGGGAAATTCCTCTGTCTTGCAAAATTTCTGATGGACCAGCTCGACCAACGGGAACATGAGCCGGTAGCCGGCCCATTCCCGCAGCTTGGTGATGTTGTCCCCGGTATACCAGCGCCCCTTCTGGTCTAAGGCGTTGACCCATTCTGTCTCCGGCTCTGAAAGGGTCATGACCGCTCCGGAGGAGTCGCGCACCAGAAAGAGAACGTCGGTCAAGCCGTGAAAGCGACTTGGAAGATCTTCTAAAGCCCACCGGAACGGGACGCGCCAGTTCGCCCTGAGGTTACTCCCCACGCTCCTCTTCTTGTCCCACTGAGAGTCCAACAGTTTCTTTCGCGACGCGGCCGCGGCGTTATTCCCGCCGCGAAGCCCGGCAGGAAGGCCCCAGGCCCAGACCGCCAGGGCCGGAAGTAGGTGGACTCCAAGAAATGTCCCGCCGATGATGGCAAGGGCATGGCCCGCGACAAAACCTGCCGCCACCTGCGGCAAGAAAAGCAGAGCTGCTGCGAATGCGGGAAAGATCAGCCAACGAAGGTTGAGGAGACGGCTGGCATCCTGATCCTCCCAGGCCCAGAGGATGTTGAGGACAAAGGCAGCCAGGCCGGCAACTCCAAGAACTGTAGCCCCGAAGGTGGGCCAGGCGATAAAGACGGTCAATAAAGCCACCCCCAGCCCCGCTCCCAACGCCAAGGGATGCTCCACATTGGGCCTTTCCCCGACGAAGTCCATAAAACGGCGCATCATCATGGAGAGGGTGTAGCCGCCGACCTGCCAGAGGACAATGAGCGGCACCAGAAGATCATACTTGGCCCAATGGAAGCGCTGGGAGAAGCCCTTCAAGGTTCCATCCCTGTCCTCTCCGCCGAAGACAGCCATAGGGAGAACCCCCAAGCAATATGGAATCGCCCGCAGGGCAAACTCCGCGAGACTCACCAGGTAAAAGAGGACCATGAGGGTAAGCCGCCCGCCCAAGATCACTCCTATCCCCCCAATGATCCAAGGGGAAATGTGAGCCGCAACAAGCGCTGGCACGGCCCACTTCAGGTAAGGAAAGAGAAGGGCTCCCCAGGGCAGCCAATTTCTAAGCATGAGCCCAGGGTCCCATTTCTCCTTCCGCATGGCTGGGCGATCTCGCTTCTCCAGGTACCAGCGGACCAGCCACAGGATTCCACGTTTTAGTGAGGAGCGGTATTTATCGTGATCAGGTTTATAGGCCCCCTGAACCACGGTCCAGGGACGCCAATCCAGGTGGATGGGCGGGGCGGTGATTCCCCTCTTGATCCACTCTTCCACCGGCCCGTACATCTCCGCCATGAGCTCATGATTGATCCAGAGGCCCTGCTGGCGCTCCGGGGTCAGCCGATTGGCCGACTCCACATAGAGCCGGGTGAAGAACTCCTCGGTGCTACCCACCTGAAAGAAATTGGTATCCACCGAAATCCGCCGGTCGCCCGGATTGACCCGGATCATCGCCGCCCCAAGGAGGCGGCGGAGGTATTTGATTTTTCTCATGAGATCCGGTGTCACGTCAGGCGGCAGGACCATCCGAACATCCATCCATCCTGACGGGGGAAGATTGGTGTCTCGAAGAGCAGTTACACCGGCAGCCGGATCAACCGCTTGTATGGCATCCGCCACCGCCTGCCGCCAGTCGGCGTAAGCGTATCCTCCGCCCAATGGCACTTGTGCTATCATTCGGCCCGGCACGGCAGGGGTTAAGGCCCGACCCACCGACTCCTGGGCGAATGTTCCCAGCTCTGCCAAATCATCGGGAGGAAGTTTCTCTGGGGGCGGAACATCGCTGGGCTGCATCGTCATGCTTCGCCTGGCAAATTCCCAGGTGGGAAGGTTAAAGACGGTATCGGCCTCCACCAATCCCCGGTAGCGCTCCAACCCATCGGCTCTTCGGGCAACCTCTTTCTGCCGAATTCCATACACCTCGGCCGCGACAGGGTCTTTGATCTTGACCGGAGCGGCCTCCTCCAAGCCGGTCAGGTGGGCATTTCCTGTGCTGGCCGACGGCACCTGCTGGAAAGCGACAGCGCCTGGGACTTGAGGCGGACGATTTCGGGTGGTCCGCCAGTGGGCCGCGGCGTAGACCAGACTCGCCAAGGCCCATCTGACTGTCAGCCACGCCAGCCACAGGCCGCCGCTTGCGAAGAGGAAGAGCCAGGCGCGAACCATGGCGCCGCGGTAACTGTCCCGCGGCTTCTCCGGAGCCAGCTCCAGGGACTCTCCCGGTTTCTTTTTCTTCTGCGCCTGCTCCTCCACCGACCGCTCGAGGGCCGCGCGAAACTCCTTCTTGCTCTTGGGAACCAAGGAATAGCTGGCCTTGCCATCTGGAGTGGTCTTCTCAACCACCCTCGCCCAAAGGCCGAACCGATCCTCCAGGAGCTTTTTCATCTGCGGAGAAGCCGGCTTCTCCTGCCGGGAATCCGGCTTCTCCGAGGCGCCGCCAAGCGCTTCCTTCCAGCCGTTCCAATAGCCCAGCTCCTCCTGAAAACCCTCAAGCTCTTCCGCGACTTGGTCGTTTGAGAAGCTGCCGGTTGGTTTGGCCTCCGGGCTGACAACCTCCACAATTCCCTGGGCCCGGGACAGGAGGCGCTCCGGCGTGACGAAACTGCTCACCCGGCCGCGGATCCCTTCCAGGTCCCAGCGAAGCGCCGCGGCGGACCAGCTTAGCCTGCCCCGGGGGAAATCCTTGAGCCACAAAACAATCCGCTGGGGATGCCCTCTTTTAAGATCGGTCACCGCCTCCCACTCGTACCGCTTGCCGGTCTGGTGGTGATAGGCCGTCAGAACGATCCGGTAGAGGGCATCCTCCGCGTTGCCGTGGTGCGTCAACCGAAGCGCCACCGGAACGGCCTCGCCCTCCACCGCATCCTGGCGGGAGGGCGCTTCCCCTTGCACCCTGGCGAATCCCCATCCGGCATGGACCATCGGCAGGCTGGGCATATTCCCCACAAAGATCTCCTCGAACCCTTCCAGGTCGGTGACAAAACGGGGCTTCTGTGGGCTGTCGGCGATCCGGGCCAGCTCCTCTTCCCAGGCCCGCGCCAATACCCAGGCCTTCTCATAATCCCCGTGCTGGGGGTCGTGGAGGGCATCGCTGAAGTCTCTGAAATCCTTATGACCGTTGGCCAAGGACTCGGCGTAATCCTTGACCAGGTGAAGCTGGGCGGCGCCATGTCTGGCCAGGGCCTCTTCGGTGGGAACCACGAGCCGCCTAAAGAGCTCTTCTTGAACTTGCTTGGCGGCACCAACCGTCGGCAGCGGCTTCAGTTGGGCGACGGTTTCAGAAAGCCTGCCGCCGCCGAGGATGACCGCCTTCTTCCAGCGGTGCCCGAAGGCCTTCTCCTGCGGTCCCTTCATGTCTGCCAGATCCTGAAGCCTCTTGACCGCCGCGGCGGGATCGGTCAAGGAGACCTCGGCGGCCTGGAGACTTTCCGTGCTGGAGGCCATGGAATCGCTCGCGAAGATCAAGGGGGTGTTCAGCTCACCCACCACCACCCGTTCCAGTTCCTCGCGGGCCTCCTTCCCGGCTCCGGTTATCAGAATCCCTTTCGCCCCGAGGCCGTTCTCCTGGTTCAAAAGCAGCAGGACCCGCAGGGCCGCTGGCAGGGTATCCTGGCGCCTGCCCTTCAAGTGCTCCTCGCTCTCGCGCTGTTGGGCCATCCTGGAAATCTTCAATTGAGAGAGGATGCCCGCGTCCAGCTCAAAGTAAACATCAAAACCCTCCTCCAGGGCGCGGCCAATCGCCTCGTTGGCCTTTTTCATGTCGCCCAAGAGAGCCCCTCCGGGACGGGCAGTCTTCTCGGCCCGCTGGGTCAGGGCCTGAAAGAGCTTCCCCTCCAGAGCCGGAATCTTCAAGGCAATCGAGGTCACCCCGCTCGCCCGCAGGTGCTTGAGGGCATGCGCGAAGGCGTCCGGATCGTCCGCCTCCTGAAGCTCCATCCGCGCCACCGTCTCCATCCGGCCGGACGTCACCAGGCCGATCAGGTTCTGGCGCAGCACACGCAAGGCCGCCGCCGCCTCCAGCCGCCCTTCGGCAAGCAGTCTTTCTTCCTTCCGACCCGACAGCCCCTGAAGGATCTTCTCGAATCTCTGCCGCGCCTCCCGGACCAGGTAAGGCCAGTATCGGGACACGACGGAGAGATCCGTGCCAGGACCCACCGATTCCTCCACATACCCTTCGGGCCCAAAGAGGCGGATGTTGTAGAAGTTCACCCCCTGCACCAGCCGCGGAAACGGTATCTCCACCACCCCTTCTTTCTCGCCCGGCGGCAAATTGACCTGCGCCCATTTCTCCGGTTGAATCTTCTCACCGGAACCGCCGTAGCCCTTGCCGAATCGGACCGCCACGCCCGCGTTGCCGCCCCGGCTCTTGCGCCAGGCCTTCAGCCACCAGGGATCGTTGGGGTCTTCCACATAATCCCGCTCCACCGTCACGCGCAGAGAAAGCTCCTCCCCCACGGTGGGAACGTGGATGTCCGAATTGGTCCCCAGAACATTGCTCGTCAGGACCTCGGTCTTGCCATCCTTTGTCCGAAGGATCTCCACCGTCTTCACCCGCAGGGCCCCAGGCGAGGAGAGGAAGCTCTGGAGCTGGCGGAGGGGCTTGAGCCAAAACCCCTCCTGCGCCGCCGGCCAGGCATTCAGCTCAAACCGGAATTTCCCTTCGGCCGTATTGACAATCATCCTCATCAGGCTATGGGGAACGGCGGCTCCCACTGTTCCAGCCGCCTGCCCCTGCGCGAGACTTCTCCCAAAATCCCAGAATTTATCCCACACGGTTCTTGGCTTCGGCCGCTCCACCCTCTCCCAAAGACTCGATTCCTGGCTCTCGCCAATCATGAAATAGACAAAATCAGCGAAGTGGCTCGTCTGTTCGGAAAACTCCGGTGTTAAGGCCCAGCCCTGCGGACCGGCGATCACCCTCTGGCCAGGCGTCCCCAGGGCCAG
>CAYJSX010000001.1:20267-38303 GCA_964372575.1 uncultured Planctomycetia bacterium | reverse complement strand
GACGCTCTGCACCTGGGTCTCTTCAACAATCTCCTGAAGCTTGGCCTCTGTGCCGGCAGGATCCTGGGCGAATTCGTCTTGGAGGGTTGCTGTGCGCTCCTTGAGGGCCGGCATGAGATTCACCGCCAGTCCCATCCCTTTCGACACGCTGAGAAGCTGAACCTTCTTGAGGGAGCCGGCCATCTGGTCCAGATCCGCCGCCGCCATGACGACGGGCACGATGCGTCCATCCATCATCTCGACGCCATGATCCTTCAGGGACTCGGAGAGAATCCCCAGGAAGGGATCCAGCTCGGCCGACGGCACAAAGGTGTGGAGCTTGAACTCCCATGGAAATTGCCGGCGCCTGAGGGCCTCCCGGTGCCACTCATACCAGCGCCACGCCAAGCCCTTCAAAAGCTCCCGGTTCTTCAGCTTCCCCTGCTCATCTACGGCCGAGGCCTCTTTCCATTCCGACGTGGTCCAGATCCGGTTCCTCACGTAGGCCTGATCCCAATCAAAGTCGGGATAGGCCAAGTAGGCCTCGACGTAGTGCAGGAGGCCGCCGTCCCATCCGGAGGAATGAACGCTGTCGGCCACATCCACCAAGGGAGAAACCTTGGCCCCATTGGCGCGCGCGGTGTGAATATCCCGGACAAAAACCCCATGGATGGCCCTCTTGTTCGGATAGGCCTCGCACCCTTCAAAATCGATGGCGGCCTTCGTGGCGATCAGGACCCTGCCGCCAACCTTGCCCACACCATGAAAGATCCTCTCCTTGACTTCCTGGCCGGCCAGATCCAATCGAGCAGGATCCTCGATGGGCACCACCAGTTCCACCAGTTTTCCGGTGGGGGCAACCTGGGTGGGGGCAAGCTGGGGTGCCTCCCAGGTTTCCGAGAAATCCGCTCTTCTTGTAGCTAAGGTCCATACTTTCTCTATCCCCCGAGCGCCGGCCGCCCAGGCGTGCGCCAGTTTCCCCGCTATCTCGGAATTCACAGACGGCCTGAACATGGTCCGGGGAACGATCCCCCGCCTGCGCTCTGGAAGGGTGCCCGCGAGGGCTGTCTCCCTGCCTTCCCCCGGCTGTTTGAAGATGATCTCCGCGTTCAAGACCTCCTCCGGATCCAGCTCTCCTTCCTCAAAAGGACCTTGAGGGAAGAACCTCATCGGCAGCTGATCCGGCGAGAGGGGATATTGGACCTTACCCTTGGTCACAACGGGATCGCCAGGCCCAGCCGGTTTCAAATAAATTGGGAACAGCCCTGGAACCGGAACACCCAATTCAGACGCGTCCTGACCTGTCGGCTGGGCGAGCTCCGGTGCCGGTTCGGCTGAAGTCTGATGGACAAAACCGAGGAAGGCTGCGAGCCCCATGGCCGCAACAGAAGCCCACACCAATCCGCGGCGGGTGATCCTTTTCTGCTCCTTTTCCTCCTTGACATTTGCCTGGGCATACGCCTGCTCCAATTCACCGCGCCTGGCCAGGACCTGCTTAACGGCGGGGATCTCAAGATAATGCTCGGCCACCCCCCCATAGGAGCGGGGCGATTGCTCCAGTGCCATCTGCAGGGCGTGCCGGTCTTCCAGGCGAAGGGCGGCCGCCGCGCCGAAGGCCGGGTTAAAGCGATCGCTCAACTGCTCAATGAAGGGATCGTTGGTTGCCCGCACGGCCAACCGGACATCATGGTTCCAACGGGACTGCTTGGCCTTGGATGGAACGGGGACCACGACGGTCAAATAGCCCGGGAGGGTGTTGGGCGACGACTCCCTCGAGGAAGTCTCCTGCGCGACAAGCTCACTGATTATCTTGGAAGAATCAGAAGAATCAAAGGTGCCCAGAACCAAGAGGGTTACATGCACCCCCTTCTCCCGGAGTCTGGCTACCTTCTCAAGCGTCTCTCCGGTTATCCCAACCGGCTCCAGGAGCGGTTCCCCGGCCTCTCGATCCTCCTGCCAAGGAGTTCCAAGAGAGACAACGACCGCTTTATCGAATTTGCTTTCAAAGAGAAGGTATCCCTGCCGCTTGAAGGCGCGCGGCGCGGGCAGCGAGAAAGCGGCGGAACGAGACGGCTTGGGGGGCGGTGCCACCGCTGCCTCTCGTTTTTCCCAGAAATTCACCGTTGCGCTGGAAACGGTTGGCTGCTTGGGTGAGGCAGCGGGCTCTGCCTGGACTGGGACATGCAGCGCCTCCTCCAGCCCGGCCTCGACTTGAGAGGCCTCTTTCCCCTGCAAGCCACGCAGGGTGTCGGACTGACGCTGTGGCCTCGCCCAGCCCATGGGCAGCAGCGAGGTCACGGTGAAGGCAAAGGCGGTGGCGGCGGCCAGCGCCTTGAGGATCGGCTTAAACCGGGGCGTCTGGGAGGGCAGCAAAAGACCCTTCACCAAATCAGGAGGCCTTTGAAGCTCCTGAGTGGAGGGCTTAATCGCCTTGTTTTTCCAGTCGCTTAATCGATTCACCGGACTGCCTCATTTTCTGTACAAGACAAAGATAACTTATTGAATTATAATTACTTAAATAAGTCAATAAATATAATGACTTCCTGCCTTCATTCATAAGTATACCCTCTGCTAAGAGCTATGTGTGAAAAAATAACAAACTTTTTATAAATACTAACATTCCGGAAATAACGCATCGTTACATCCATCTGCCTATGACCGGCTCGGAGGCCAGCGCCTCGGTCAGCCGATTCAGCTCCTGGCGGATTGTCTTCTCCGGCAATCCCAGGGCACGGCCCAGCATCCAGAGGAAGTTCTCCAGGCCTCCGGCAACCGGGATGGCGGTCACCGCCCGGTTAAGGAGCCCCGAGAGCTCAAGGACCAGCGGGTCATCCTGACCCACCCCAACCACCCGAACGGCAGCCCCAGTTGGGAGTGTTGCCGCCAGGGCACCCTTCTCCGTAAGCACCATCAAGGCGGGATTGCGCCGAGCCATGGCAAACTCCTCCCAGCCAGAGCCCAGGAGCCGAATGCGGGAGGCCAGGCCGGCCGGCAAGACCGCCAAGGCCTCGAGCGCCTCGTCTGAAACCCGATCCAGCAGGAGGTCCGGAAGAACGACGATGCCGTTGCTTTGAAGGATCTCAAGCTCGGCCTGCCACCGGATGAAGCCGGCATGGGCCGCGATCACGGCGTCCGGGGCACGCCGCTCCTCTTCCTTGGGAGAGATGGGGGTTGGGTCAAACGGCACACTCACCATCCAGCGGATCAGCTCAGTCATCCTGGCGCTGGATCTGCCGGACGATTCGATCGTGGCGCCAGCCTTCTTCAGGGCCTCTTCAAGCTCCTGGCGTCCCGCCTCTTCGCCGGCGGCCATCAGGGCTCGGCCTAACATTGATTTACCGTCGGCCTCCAACATCATGACCCTGACCGGCACCCGGATCCTGTCATAAGAGATATCTTTAACCTCCCTGCTGGCCCCATCGATTTTTCTTCCGATCCGGCGACTGACACGCGTAAAGACCAAGTTCTCTCCCTCCCGTTCTATACCGGCCAACTCAAGCAGGTGGGAGCCGTAGGACTGCTTAGCCATTCCCCCGGGTCGAAGCTGAGACATGTGGATGATGGCCGCCGGCGAGCCAGGCCTCCAGCCGCGCTGGGCCATCAGCCGCCTCATCGTCTTGGGGCTGACCAGCTCCTCATCCAGCCACTGTGAGGTGGCACCTTCGCCAATCTCCAGTGGATTCATCGAAGGCACACCGGTCGCCCGGAAGAGGCGGCCCTGGAACTTCCCCTTCAGGAAAACGTCCCGGGTGAAGGCGCTGGTCCGGCCCACAAAAAGCTCGGCCTTGATGCCGTAGCCATTCAGAACCTGACGCAGGTGCTCGTTGATCTCGGCGCAGTCGAGGGCCCGTTTCTTCCGGCCGTCCTTCAAGTAAAGGACAACCTTGCCCTGCGCGTCCTTCCTGTAGACCCCACCATCCTGAAGGAGATCTTCCCAGCCGTACCACTCCTCTGCCAGTTCCTGGACCGCGCTCAAGAAATTCCTGAACGACTCCTCGGTCACCCCGCCGGAGAGATAGACACCGGCCAGCTTCTCCACCTCTCGGTTGAGCCAGCCGGGGTCGTTGCGCTCCTCCAAAACGCTTGCCATCGGCTGGCGCGGCGGTGTCCCAGCACCAAACACTTCAACATAGGCCTTGGGGGGCGTGCTCTCCACGCTAAGAGCCCGGATAAGCTGGTCCGCTTTGGGTTTCACCACATTGGCCACATTGCCCGGCTGCTGCGACGCCAATACCGACAAGTCGATAGCGGCGACGTGAGTTGGCGGGAGGATTGGAACTGGAACGCTTGGGGCAAAAGCCGGGGTGGGCGGCTCCAACCCGGCAGGCGAGATAAGCCGTCCATCTTCGTCAAACTCGAAGACCGCCGGCCCCTGCACCCAGAGGCGCCGCGCCAACGGATCTTCCCGGTCGAGCCGGGCCATCTGCTGTCTCAGCTCCTCGCTGATATCCATGAGGGTAACGGCGTGTCCAAAGGTCGGGGCCTGAAGATGGCCGATGGCCGGGCCTCCCGCTGCCTCCGCCAGAAAATAGAGGGTTGGCTGTCCATCCGAGCCGGTGTGGGCGTACTGTGAATAGACCGCCCCGGGCACAGTGCCGAAGGCGCCGCCCTGCTCAACGACATCCACCGACTGGGAGAGTGTCGGCGCCCGCCAGAGACCAGGCCGGTAGCCATGGGTCGCTTCCAGAAGAGGCGCGATGAGCGTGTAGGGCACCCGAACCGCAGGTTTCTCCATTCCGGCCAAGCGGTAGAGGAGCGACTTGCCTCCCTGCTGGCCGTCGACCGCGTGGAGGAGAAGCAGGGTGGCGAGGGTGTGCGCCATATCCTCCACCTTCTCCGGCTGGGTCCGAACCATGGAGCCGATCTCAAGCTTCTGGCGCAGCTCCACATAATGGACAGCCGCCTCCAGGGCGCAGTTGAGCGCTGTCAGGGTGAGCGGCTCCCGCATCGCGGCGGTCACTTCCTCCACAACGCCGGGCGGAAGCACAGGCATCCCCAGAATCTTCGGCAGTTTCTCCGACCGCAGAATCTCCGCCACCGCCCGCTCGGTCATCCCTTCCAGATCCACCTCCGGCCGCTGAACCGCGGTCACCGCCGCCTCCTCCAGGCCAGCCGACTTCAGATCCTGCATAATCTCCACCAGCTTGTCCTTGTCCAAGGCCTCAAAACCTTTCTCTTCAAGAGCGAAGGGAGCCAGCACCTGATCATAGAACTGCCTGGGGTTGTTGAAGATGCGGCCCTTGTCAACCGCCGCCAGGAAGACGACCGCCTCTTCCCTGGGATAGTAGACCCAGAAGAGCCGCCGGTTTCCATGCGGACCGTACTTGGCCTCCCTCAACCCCAGGCCCACCCGGGCCATGTATTTCCCATGGCCTTCCGGATTTTGAAACACCTTCACCATCTCCTGGCGGAGCTGCTTGTTCCGCTCAACCTCCCTGCCATCCACCGCCCAGGAATCGAGGTAGAACACCTTCTGGACCGGCGATACCGTCTTCACCCAGCGTTCTCCCCTTCGGATCCGCAGCCAAACTGCCTCGGTCAATCCCAGCCCTTCCTTGCTGGCAGAAAATCGCTGCTTTCGACTGGCATCCTTCTGTCGGACAGCATCGATACCCAGGAGACGCTCCTCGACCAGCTCGAGGCCAAGGGCGTATGGAATGGAGAGGGCGCGGGTGGCCATTTCGATCAGCCGGTCGTAGCTGGACGCCTCACGGGCCATCTCCTGCCAACGGGAGGGGCTAATCCCAAGAACCTCCCGCCGGCCCAAATCTTCCGCCTCGCTCTGGCTGACGATGGTCAACCGGAAGGACCTCTCGTCCTCAAAGTGGCCCAGAATCTTGTTGTTCACAGAGGGTTTCAGCTCTCCCAGATGCCTGAAGTCCTGTTTGGTTGTCTTCAAGAGCTCTTCCCAGGTGACCAGCCGAAGGCGGCCTCGGAAGATCTCCGTCGAATCCAACCTGTCCTGGGCAAGTTGAATGACGGCGGAGAGGAGTTTCTTCTCCCGCTCAATCAAAGAGGACTCAAGCCGTTTCGCCGAAACCTCCAGGGGAGTTTCCTGCGTCGAGAGGAAGGCGGTCAACACCTCGTCCAGCAGATTGGACCATTGTTCAAGGTTGTAAGACTCGAGCGGGTCAAGCTCGAAGTTACCGGCGATGACCTCCAGGGCGTCCCGGTCCTCCAGAAGCTGACGGACCGCGCCTAGAGAGTAGGACTTTTTATCCGCCTTCCACTGCTCCACCTGAGCGTAGAGTCCCTCGTAGACCGCGAACAGCTTCTTAACGCTGTCCACCCCCTCCAAGCTGTAGAGGGTCTCCTCCAGCCCGGTCAGGAGCTTGCCCTCGATTCGACGCACCGCCTTGACGGCCTTTGCCTTTGCCTGGGCCAGGATCTGAGCATTCTCTTGGTCGGCCTGGGCTTGAATCGCCGCGATAGCAGCTTCAATTCCGCCGCTATACGCTCTAATCCCGGGGACCTCAGGCAGCACCTCTGGCTTCGGCGCTTCAACAGGCGGGACAGTCGCCGGAGCCGCGGTCTCCGGTGCAACCTTTGGAGCCGGCACAGGGGTCGCCTGGGCCACTTCAACGTCTTCCTTTACAGCCGGCGCAGGCACCGGCTCAACCGGGGCCAGCTCAACCGTCGGCTCAACCGCGGCCGGCTCGGCCTTCACCGGCTGAGCCCTGTAGGCGTTCAGGGCCTTCATCTTTTCCAGTTCAAAGATGAACTCATCGGCATCCTGGCCCGTGCCATACTTATCGGCGTGGCCGGCGTGATGGACAACACCTCGCTCCTCTAAGGTGCCTTCGGTCGGCATTCCAAGATGCTTCATCCATTTACCCATCAAGAGACCAGGTTGACCGATTTCACCCTGCTCCTTGCCTGCTATTTGATCTTCGTAATCGATCTTTCGGACGTGGGCCGCTGCCCGTTGGCCGCCAAACCTTTCAACCTGAGCCAGCCAGAGCAAGCGGATCTGCATACCCACCCCTTTGATTCCCTGCTCCTCTAAAAAGTTGGTGTCGGCTCCCCAGTAATCAAGGTAATAAGTCCCTTCCAGCTCTTCGGGAGTGAAATTCTTTCCGTTGAAGTGATAGGGTCTGGCAGGCACACCGATTGTGTCGGCCACCACGCGCACTTCGCCGGTTCCCGCATCCTTGAGCACCGCTACCAGGTGGACAGATTTTGGATCATTGTGCAGCTTTCTCCAACCCTGGAGCTGCTCGCCAAGAACCAGCCGTTCAACCATCTGATCCAGAACCTTCTCGGTTTCTGGGGCATCCGGCCTAATCATTCCCATCTGTTTATAGAGCTTCACGGCCTGCCGGACGGCTTCTTTTCCCTTGCCGCCTACCTGACCCAGCAGCATCGCCTTCTGCGTTGCCACCTGCCGCTTCGCAAACTGGCCAGCCACCTGAGCCAGGCCTGGAGCGCTCATCAACGCCTCCCAAGAAACCTTCTCATCCCCGCCGCTGGCCAGGTGGAACTGCACCGTGACCGGCTTGCCGTCCTTGTCTTTCGTTTGCAGGGTATCTACCACCTTCCCAAAGCGATCCTCGGCCGGGGCATACTGGTAGTCCTGGCCATCCAACGCCTTAAACTCACCCCAGAGCGCCTTGCCGGCCAGCGGCCTAAGCATCTTCTCGACATCTTCTACGGTCTTGGCCTCCTGCAGCCTGGCCGCAAGGGGTTTTCCACCCTCCTCCTCAGCCGCCTTGGCTATCGCCCTCAGGTTGTGGTGCACCCGAATCCAATAGGCCTCATCGACCTCTTCATCACGGAGGGATTCCAAGTCCTCCCGAATCACCCTCAAAGGAGAAATGCTGTTTTGCATCCGCATCAATCCGGCTTCGGCTTCGAAGAGGCCTTGGGTGGCTTCAAAACCGGGTGCCGCCTGATAAATCTTATCGGCTTCGCTGCCCGGCCGAACCACTTCGGCCCGCAAGAATTCCCACAGCCCTCGGGCATCTGCTGTCTTTCCCTGCTTCTTCAAGAGCTCCTCACCCTGAAGGAAGCGATCCCGGTGGCGGATCTCCTCGGCATCCCGGGTTCCCTGCGCCTCCTGAAGGGCAACCAACCGCGCCCAGCGCTGGAGGGAAACCAGATGGGGCTCAAGCTCCTTGAGGACCGCCTCGACGGGCTTGATGTACTTCTTGTAACGCTCCTGGTGCTTGGCCTTAAGAAGATCTGGAAGGCCCAGATCAAAGCTGGCTTGGCGAATTCCCTCGGCCCGGCTGTGCGCCGACTTGTTCACCAAGACGGCGACCCTTCCGCTGTTTAAGGAATGCCCCTCGGTCAGCGACATGGTGATCGTAACGGCCTGGCCGCCTGTCTGGCCTGGCATGACCTCTCCCACAAACCCTCCCGTCACCCGGCCTGAGGTCTCGCTGACGTAGACGGCCATTTTCTTAGGCAGCAGGTATCGGTCCGTCAGATCCCCCACAGTCCTCTGCAGGTCTAAGACCCGGACCTCTTGAGGCAAGGTGATGCTCGCAGCGGCTTCTGGCAGCTCTCCCAGGGTAAAGGCCTCTTTCAAGGAGACCTCCAGCTTCGCCTTCGCCTCTGGGGCAAGCGGGGCATCCACCTTTCCATTGACGCTCGCGAGGGCCTCCTTCACCGCCGCCTCAACAGCCGGAGGAATGACCATCAAGGAGGGAGCCGTCTCCAACAGTTTGAGAAGCTCGCCCACCAGGCGGGAATCAAACTTGGAATCCTTTTCCGCCAACTTGGCCAAGGAGCTCTTGACCGCGTGGACGGCCCACTGGGTGGGAGAGAGCTTCTCCTGCTGCTCCTGAACCTGCTCCAGGCTGGCCTTGGCCGTGGGTTGCCCCCCAACCACTCCCAGCAGAGCTACTCCATCCTTGGGCGTGGCCACCACGTAATCCAGCGGGTCAACCCCCTCAGGCAAGCTGCTTGCTTGGGCCAAGCGGTAAACAGCGCGGGCTGCAGGCAGGAGAGCCCGCTCCAGCTTCAGCTCATCGGGAAGCTCGTCATCGTCTGGATCATTCGGGTCGTCCCCATCCGGGGAGATCTTAAGCAATGGTTTGGGCATGATCCTCTGAATCACTTCCCGAAGCGAGGTAGCCCGCTGCAAAACCGCTTGGGAACCGTCGTCCAGAAGCGTCGGCTTACCCTTGGGGGCCGTGGCGTAGGAGGCCTGGGTGGCCGAGCCATCCTTGGCCAGGGTGAGAGCCAACCCCAAGCCGTCATGGATCAGGTGGAGCGCTCCCTGGGTGCCTGGTACTTCTCTGGCGCCCGCCAGGAAGACCTCCAGCGGAACTCCCATTTGGTGCTCAAGCCGGGCCCGGGAAGCGGCTAAGAGGTCAAGCCGCGGCCGGGTCGCCTCGGGGAATCGGCCCATAACGGTTTTTAAGGTATCCGCGGTTTGAGGATTAAGATCCACAGCCGGGCTGTTGTAGCGCATCCCAGCCCATCCCTCGTGGCCGCCCTGGGCCATTCCGTGAACCATCCGGTTGATCTCCCGTCGGTCTTCAGAGGTCAAGTCGGCATACTCGGAGTTGGACTCGATCGCTTGGGCCACCAAAGCGAGGGTCTCCTCCATGGAGAGGCCTGGCCGCATCAGCTTCTCAACCGGCAACACCTTCGTCACAAAGAAGAAGGCGGCGAAGCTCGCGCGGAACTCGGCCGGATCAAGCAGCAGGTAGACGGCCCGGTTGGCCTGAAGCTCATCTCGGGTGTGGCGGATCAACGCGAGCCTACTCGCCAGCAGCAGGAGGTGCTGGAGGTTGTCGGGGTTGAGTTCCTGGCCCTTTTGCCGAAGCTGATTTTCCAGATCGGTGATGGCAGCCCAAATCTGCTCTTCGGTCAGCCCCTCCTGGTGCTCATCCAGCTTGTGCTTGGCGATAAAGCGGCTTCGGGCATCGGCCGAGTCGCGGTCCATCGTCTTAAGTTCGAGAGTCATCTCCCGGGCCGACTGAATGGCCTGCAGGTCGTGGGTGATCTCGTGCGGGATGAGGAAGGTGGCATACAGGGCCCCCAGACTCTTGCGCTGGAGGACTCCCTGCTCACCGGCCCACTCCACCATGAAGTTGGCCAGGCCGGACTGTTTCAGGGCCGTTAAGACCTTTCGGTCCCCCGAAATGATGAGCTTGCCGGTCTTTGGATCTTGGCTCGTGGCCGCGGCACCCACCGCCTCTTCCAGGTCATCCGGTTTGACCTCGATCCAATCCAACAGCTCATCTGGGTTAAGCCACTGAAGCCCAGGGCGCTCCCGAAGGGCTGGACGCTCCTTGATGAGATGGACGAGAATTCCCTTTGCCCAGGCAATGAGCTGTTCGTCGGCCTCCGGCGCTTCAGGGATCGGATCGCCGAGCGCACCCCGGTCCAGCCGATCGACCCTGCCCTTGATCGTCTCAACCAGATCCTCCGCCTCAAAGCCCCTGGCCTGCATCATCCGACCATCGGTTTTTTGAAGAACGGCCTTAAGAAGAGCGGCGTAAGAGGAATCTTCCTTTTCAAAGACTCCCAGAACCTCCTGGCGTGTTCCTTCTTCCATTCGCCAAAGGGCCGCGGCATCTCCCAGGAGCAGCGCGTGGGGATCTGCGTCAGGGTGGAACCGTTCCCATCTCCCACGCTCCTCGAAGAAGGCCCGCACCGGCTCCGAAGCGCCATTGGGATTCTTCAGCTCAACCTGAGTGGGAACCCCAGGCTCATTGAGGTGGCGATCTTGGGCCTCGAAGAGGGCCGCTTCGACGCCAAAGAGAACCACCGCCTCGGCCCTCTGCTGGGCAGGGCTGTGGCGGTACGGCTCGCTGTCCTCTTGGCTCAACCGGTCATCCAAAAGGAGCTGGGCCGACTCCAGGGCCCGCCGTACTGGAGCGTCCTTGGCCCAGAGCTGATGGCGCATCGCCTGTTCCTTGGCCTCCTTAACCACCTGGCCAAGGTCGGCTCTGGCGCCGGAAGGATCCTCCAGCACGCGCCCTTCCACGATGTGTAGGAAGATTCCCTCTCCGGCTGAAGTCTTAAGAATGCCAGGATCTACGACCAAGAGTCTGAGGAAAAGGCCCTTTCGAACAGGATCAACCCTCTCAAAGGTGGTCCAAGGACGATCCAAAAATCGCTGTCGGATCTCATGTACGTTGAAGATGGCCGATGGAGCTGCGTTCAGGGCCGCCAGATCGTGGTGGAGGGCCGCCTCCTTGTTGCCCTTCTTGGCTGCCATTTCGGCCAGCTCCTGCTCCACCTGCGAGCGGGCCCAAGCCACAGGATCTTCCACGGTGGGGCTGACGCGAGCGGCCAGGATCGAGAGGACCTGAACCACGGTGTCGGCCTTCGCCTTCAGGTCGCCATAGGTCGGCACAGCCGTCCCAAACACCAACCGGATCGCCTCGGCCCTGAGATGCTGGACAACCGGTGCCAGCAGATGGGCCTTTCCGGTAAGGGCCTGAATCAGGGCCTCGTCCGATTTCCCCTGACGCTGCTGCTTCTCAACCCACTCCAGCAAGGCCGGCAGGTACCCCGCATGCCATTGGGCCGGACCGGCCTTGATGGCCCTGACCACCTCCTCGGCCGAACGCCGGATCAATCCGCTCCGAACCAGCCGATCCACCCGTTCAAGCAGATCCTTGGAGGCAGGCGCCAGGAAGGTAGCCATTCGGGCGCGAAGCTCTTGCCGCCAGGCCTCAACCGCCTTGGGGTCCTCGTTGGGATCGCCCTTGACCGAATGGGTTTTGGCAAAGGCCTCATCAAGCGACTTATCCGGAACAAATTGCTGCTGCCGATCGATCGTCTGGGTTAAATAACTCAAGAACTGGACCAGCCGCTTGTTGGTCTTATATTCTGGACGATCCTTGATCTGGGTCTTCCGGGGCTCTTCGTTCTTGGTAGCCAGCCGCTCCATGACCTCTAAGGTCTTGGCCGGGCTTTCCAGGGCGTCGGCCAAATCCTTTGGGGTAGGCACGTTCCCTGTGCCCTGGGCCGCCCAGCGCAGGTTGTCCCATGCCTTGGCCAAATCGGCCCAAGCCCCATCCACCTTGGCAAACCGAGTCAGTCTTGGCTCCACCAGGGCCAGCAGGGGACCAGAGGGCACCCAATAGGGTGAAAGCCCTTCTGCCCGGTCCTTGAATTCGTCCCTCCGGGCCTCGGCCCGCTCCAGTTGGGCCGCCACAAAGGCCCGTTCCTCGGGTTTGACAACCTCTTTCTGCCAGCGCCTCAGATCCTTGATCGTCTCCTCATTTCCGGCCTGCTCGGCCTGGAAGAGACCCAGGGTCATCGACCTCCTGGCCTCTTCGTCAACAGGAATATCCTGGGCCAAGTGCTGTGCCAGCCGCTGGGCGCCGTCCGGCTGATGGAGGTACTGCTGCAGTTGCCCGACGGACAACGGCAGTCTCCCATTTCGGTCCGCCTTCTTCTGGAAGAAGTGAAGCACGACGGCAAAGGGCCTTTGCTGCTCTGGATTGGCCAGCTCCAGATCGAGCGGCATAAGGAGATTCCCCAAAACCGCCATGAAGATCTTCTTATCATCACCGGGCTGGGCAAGACCCACCGCCGAAGCCATGGTGAGGACCCACTGCTGGAAGGCCTCATCATGCTGGAACTGTTGATGCTTGACCAGGGCCAGCCGGCCGGTGAAGCTGATCCGGCCGGTGGCCTCTCCTACCAGGCCATTTCCCTCAAGGAATGCCCTCATGGCCGGCGAGGAGACCTGCTCCTTCACCGAGGCCACAGACTGGAGCTGCCTCTCCAAATTCTCCTGCAAAGGTCCGGAGCGCCGGCTGGTCGCCCATTTGGCCTCCCGGTGGCCCCAGGCAATGACCTCCTCCAAATCCCTTGCCTCCATGATCCCCCGTGTAGGTGCCTTGGGAGCTTCCCTTCCCAGGGTCGGATATTTTTCAAAGGTCTTCGTCTCAAACAATTGGTCAATCCGGCTGTGGAACCTCTTGGGTAATCCCTCCTTGAGGCGACCGATGTAGCCCAGCTCTCCCATCCGCTCCCCCAGGAAGGCCTTCCGAACCCCCTGCCAGATTCCGTCAAATTGGGCAAGCCCCCCGATCCCCTCGCCGGTAATCGCTTCCTCTCCATAAAGAACGCGATCTCCTTGGAACCTCTTGTACTCTGCGCTGGCAAAGGCCCGGGGGCTCTTGGGAAGTTCCTCGATCAATTGCTTGAACCGGTCGTTAAGAATTCTCCTGAAGCCCCGCTCGGTGAGCTGATGGACAACAGAGTCGGAGTTGATCTGAACCCGCTGGGCCTCGGCCAGGAGCTTAAAGGTGGCCTCGGGGGTAAGGGATTCGCCATTTCTCCACCGCTCAAGAAGCTGGATGTTCCCCTCGGCATTCGCCCGCGCCTCCTGCTGAATCGTTGGCTTGGCAAATTCGATCCCCTCTCCCTTCTCAATCCGCTCCTTTTCCAATCGGAAGATCCGTGTCATATCGTCCACCAGAAAGGAGGGCTCTTCGCGGGTGCCCAAACGCTCGATCGCCTTCTCCTGAAGACGGCCCCTCTCAACAAAGAGATAGGCCTGGCCCTTATCTTGCTTCTCATTCCGGTTGACCCGGTTCAGGAGTTGGGCCATGGTCAAGGCGTCAAACCGGCTGGCATCCAAGACAAAGAGGTCAATCCCCTGCGGCGGATCGGTTGGGTCAAAGGCCTCTTTAACCCGGCTGTTGGTGATGAGGATCGTCCTGCCGTTGCCCAGTCGGGCGCCAGCCCGCACCAAGGCCATGGAGTCCTGGTTGTCCAACACCACCAGCACCTCGTACTTCTCCTTTTCGAATCTTCCCTTGATCTGGCTAACGGCATCGTCTTGAGTCCCAACTCGATCCGAAACCACCACGATGGCCGACTTGCCGTCCGTGAACCCTTTCAAGCTCTCGGATGTAATCTGGCTCAGCGCCTCTTTCTCGGAGCCCACCTCCCTCAGGGTGGCCTGGGTGCGGCCGCTGGAAAGAACCGAATCTCCCTTCAGCTTCAGAAGAGACTGGCTAAAGACCATAAGCTTCATCCCGAAGACGGACTGAACGGTCTCCGGCTGGGTGGCAGAGCCCACCAAAAGTTTTGCGGATGGGTTTTCGGCCAGGTTAAGGGCGATGGGATCCAGGATGCCGCTGGAGATCACCGTCCGCTGGAAGGTCTGCTTGCCTGGATCCACCAAGGGCCTTCCATCGGTGGTCTGGTATAGCCGGTTGAACTTCTCCGCGGCGGCCCAGTTGGCCATCGGATCATGCTGGACCCGCTCCCACTGGGGCACTCCGGTGGCGGGATCTGTCGGCACCAGTTGGTCGGGGCTGATCCGCTCTCCGGTCCCCCGCTTGGGAACCTCACCCTTGAAGAAGATCGGGATCAAGGCATCCACCGCCTCCAGATTCCATCTGCCCCACACGTCCTTCCAAATCGGGCTGCCAAGGAGGACCAGGGCCCGATCGCGGAGGTTGTCCTCATTCCTCTGCAGGGCCCGGATGACCAGTAATCGGGAGCTGGTCAAGCCCTCTTCCCCTTCCCTGGCGGTCAAGATCTGCAGGGCCCGGATGAAGTCGCCCGGCTGCCGGTGCTGCTTGAGCCGAGCGTCAAGCCTTCCCGCCTCGAGCTCGAACTTCCGGTTGAGCGCCTCGTTAGGAATCACCACCCGGTTTCGGCCTTCACCCAGCTCGACGTACCTGGGGTTGGGATCGTTGAGAAAGGCCCTCCGGCTTCGCTCGCTTCTCATCACCCCGCGAGAAGAGGCCCTGACAATCTCCCCTCCATCCCGCCACGCCTGGACCTGGGATACGCTGGCTTGAAGGTATTCCGGAAGCCCTTCCGGCATCGCCTCGGAGGCGCCCACAATCGCCTCCACCCGCTCCCGCACAGGGCCGTGGAACTCGTCGGCGATGGTCAGGTTGAACGCCCGGAAGGCGCCTCTCAGCTCCGGATGCTGCCGGAAGAGGTTCTCCGCGTGGGCCAGGCCGTCGTAGTGCACCACCTTGGCGACGTTGGGGTCGGTCATCTCCTGAATGACCTTGAGCATCTTGGCGTTATCCCCCCGCGCCGCCTCCAGGGCCCGGCTTAAGTCCAACACCCGGTAGCCGGCAAAGTTAAGGGCCTGGGCGTAGGAGAAGCCCAGTTGCGGCTTGGGCAGGCGGCTGGTCTTGGCTCCCACCTCATCGGTGCTGGGCATGATGAAGAGCAGGTTGGTCTTGGGATCGTTGAGGCGCTCCAGGAAGGCCACAAGGGAATAGCCGAGCGTCTTTCCAGAAGCCGCTTCAGCTTGAATGGCGAGGATCCGCTCCTTTTTAGACATTTGGCTCCACCGATGCGCCATATCCCTCTGAACCTCGTTAAAGGTGAAGCCAGGATTATTGGCGAAAACCTGGAACAGATGCTCGACAAACTGAATTTTGGCAGTCTGATCTTCGGGGCGGGCAGGGTCCGGCGCTCGGCCCTGTTCCTTTCTGAAGGATTGTTGGAAGGCCTTGGTGGCGATTTGAGAGGCCTGAAGGAGGGCTGCCTCAGCAGTTGGCGCGTCATTATCGGCCTCGGCCTTGCGGGCCTCCTCCAGCAGATGAGCAATCCTGCCCCCCAGTCTCCCCTCCAGGAGGTTTACCGTAAGAAGTCTGGCAGGCGCGCCTGGAGACTGGCTCACCGCTTTCGGGCCCACCGCTTTTGTCGCCCAATACCAGGCGCGGAAGTCCACCACAACACCTTGACCGCCAGTGCCAGTGTACACATTACCAGGCGTCGTGTTGGCGATCTCTTCGAGGAACTTTCTGGCGGTTTCAGCCTTGTCATAGTTTTGACCCTTCAAGTTCTTCAGGGCCTCATCCACCTTGACATTGAGTTTTCGCGTCTCCAGAGCCCTCTGGACGTTCTTACCCAAATCATTCGTTTGGACCCCATTCAATTCTTCTTCAGGCAGGCGCCGGATCACCTCTATCTGGAGACTCTCAACCGCTTCCAGAATGGCCTCCTTTTTCACTTCACGATCAAAGGCCGGATCTGTGGTCGGCTTCCCTTTTTCGTCAACCCTCTTCTGACTCCTCCAACCCTGTTCCAGTCCCTCAATGTGTTTCTGAACGTCAACAAGTAGTTGAGGCAGATAGGTTGGCTTCGCCTGCCGGATCTGCTCGGCAAGCGCTCCCTTCTCGGCCTGCAGTTGGTACTCGATGAACCTCTCTTTGGAAACTCCAAATACGACCTCCTGCTGGGGCTCCGGCAGGCGCATCTTGACCACCACCAGCTCTGGACGGTCTTGGTGAACGTCGTACTGCTTCTTTCCCAACAACACCTCTCTGGTGAGGTGGCGGCGCTCCACCTCGTTGAGGGCGTCCTCCACCTGCTTGCGGCTGTACCAGCTCTCCTTCTTGCCGATGGTGATCGTAAAGCCGGACTTCACGCTGTTGTGGAATTCCCGATCCATCTTCTCAAAGGCCTGGGAGTTGTCTCTCAGAAGAGAGATCAGACCCTCTGTGGGCCGATCCACGGCCTCTTCGGTTTTCGAAACCAGCCCAAGGCCAGAGGCGATCTCCCCTTCCACTTTTTGGAGGGCTTCCTCATAGGCCTTTTGGTCTGCGGCATCCCTGGCATTCAGCAAATCCGCCCTCAGGCGATCTGGTATGGGAACGCCGAACTTCTTCTCAACCTCGGAGAATCCTTTGGCCAGCGGATCCTGCTTCGGCTTGGCCGGATCCAACCCTGCTATCTCGGCCACCTCATTCGGTGTAAAGGACTGGACCATCCTGCGATGCTGGGCCGTGACTCCACCAATGGCCACTGCGTTGATCTGCTCCTGAATGCCAGGGGGCAAGGTCTCGGGGGTGTAAGCTCGAACAGTGGCCGGAGTCTTTTCCCTCTTGGCCCTCTCCTTGGCCTCGAAGAAGCCGCGCCTTAAGCCCTCCGCTGCCTCAAAGTAACCTCGCCTGACCTCTTCCTTAGTTCTCAGATACTCCTGTCCAACTTGCTTCTTGGCTTTTAGGTCGATGCCGGCCGTTTTGTCCCTTGCCGCGTATCCTTCCTCCAGAGTCTTAAGGGCTTGCCGTTGAGTCTCAGCTAATGCATCTTGGGCGGCTTCGTGTTTCTGCACCAAGCCAAAGGGAGGTGCTTCGACCGCTTCCTTCTTAAATTGCTCGAGAGTCTGAGCGTACCCGTCGGTGGCCTCCCGAACAGGATCGGCTTCTGCCTTCCTCCCCGAAACGGCTTGAGATTCCGCTGGAGCCTGCGGGGCGGCCGGAACCGGCTTGGCCTCCGACTGGTTGGCCCGTACCAATCCTGACCCTATTCTTGGCGCGCCAAGGCGAAGTTGTTCAGCCCTGAATAAGACGTAGCTACTGAGGGCTGCTCTCACCATAGTGGGGTCCTGTCCAGGTTGGAGCTCAGTCTTCTTCATGGCCTCTTCGACGATCTCTCCGGATCTCTTTTCTCCTTTAGACAGGCGGGCATCGATCTCACGCTCAGTATCCACTGCCTTTGATCCTGATCCGAAAGCCTTCTGGAGCATCCGTGACTGCGAAGGGGTCACTCCCACAAAGGTTTCCGCCGGCTTCGGGGCCGCCTGGCTGGTGCCGTTGTTGCCAGCCCCTGTCTGGTCTTTGGACGCCGGCACATTGCCTCCCAGGTTCCGATTAACAACCTGATGGATCCGACTCTTGGCGGCGGCATCCCTGTCCATCCCCTGGTTGGCGCGGCTGCCCGGGCCGAGGATAAACAGCGCCGCCCAGCTCAGGAACCCAACGCTCCAAGGGGAGAGGCCGACGCCGGTGGCCTTCTTCGTCTCTGTGTCAACCGGGGACCACTGATCCGCCAAGATGCGGGCCAAAAGTGGAATGTTGGCGCTCGTCGCCGACAGCGGGGTCAGGATGGCCTTATCCACAAAGGTCACAAAGCCAGCCATCCCACACATGCCACCGGCCCATTTGACGGACGCGGTCAGATATCTCCAACCGGAAATCTGAGCTTCCTTCGAGGCATGGCCCAAGCTGAAGATCTTAATCATGGGTCCCAGGTAAAACCCGTGGCGCGGGGCCTGGAGGGTATCAAGAAGAAGTTGCTCCCCGAAGGCCCCCATAGAGAATTCCTTGTCATAGAACCTGACCATCCATTTGTCGGCTTCCACCATCCCTGCGCGCCAAC
>CAYJSX010000001.1:9425-20257 GCA_964372575.1 uncultured Planctomycetia bacterium | reverse complement strand
CGCGCCAACTTCGGTAGTCATAAGCTGTCTCGATGAATTTTGAGGCGGCGGTCAAGAGGTAATCATAGCCTTGTCCAAAGACGGTAAAAGCGGGCGACACCCAGAGCCAATCAGCGGCTCCTTTGACCGCGTAGGCCCTCAAGCCGGCCATGGGGCCTGTGAAGGTTCTCGGAATAACGCCCCAGATTCTTACCGTGGTCGGCGTATCCCTGGCCAGGCTTCGAGCGGTGACGTCGGCTTTTCTGAAGTGTGTAAGCCCCTTCGGGCTTAAGGCATATCCAACGAAGGCGCCCCAGAGGAAGCCGTTGGCCGCGGCAACAAAGATGTTTGCATAGATGGCTCCGGTATTCTTCGACTCCCTAAGAATGTTGTCCAAATTCCGGCCGACATTGATCGCCGCTCCGGTACCCCCAAAAGCCGGAATCCGCCAATACCAGCGAATCTCCGAGAGGCTCTGCGTCCACTTGCCAAACGTTGGGAAAGCGTTGGCCACCCACTTCAGGTGAACCAGTGGACCGGCGGCCCCTACACCCAAACCAAGGGCTGCTCCCTGTGCGTAGCCGGTCAAGGCATTCCCCGCAAGATCCCAGCCGGAAAACTCCTTGAAGCCGCCGTGCGTAAAGCCGTAGACCGCCGTATGGCTTACCGCGCTAATCCCAGCGCCCCAAAGTCCAACGGCACTGGTCCCCATGATGGTTTCGGAGAGGAAAACAGCTCCTGCTGTTGCTGGCTTTCCTATGAGCCCAAGGGCAGACCCGCCGCTTATCCCAGCAACCACCATTCCGACTTCAGTAAATGCCGCCTGCCAGCCCAATCCCTCCCAACCCTGGCCCCTGACATCCTCAAACGGCATCCCGTGCCAGGCCGATCCGTAGGCGTACCAAAGCTTGAAGGTGGTCTGTGAATTGAGACCTTCCCAAAGGAATGGGATGTATACCTTCGGTATGGAAATTCTGCCCATGTCCCGGGCAAACTCCCCCTCAAAGGCCAGCTTGCTCTGAGCCTTTTCATGCACATGCTGGGCGACGCCAACGTGAGAGCTCCCAGGTAGAGCTTCTCCTTCAACAGCCTTCTTAAAGATGTCGGAGGCGGTGACGCCTTTCCCAAAGCGAGCCTCCACATCGTGGGGAAGAAGCTGAACGTAGGTCTCGACCTCGGTCAGGAGGTCCATCATATACAGCGAGTAATCCATGCCTGCCTGATGGGCTCCCTTCAGTGCGTTGACAAATCCCCTCATCAGGCTGTTCCTCTCTTCCGAAACCGCCGCCCACCGGCCTGATGCCCCTTGGAACAAAGCGATGACAGGGTCGCTTCTCTTAATCCAGTCCAGCGGTGGTTCGTCTTCATCCGGCATCGGCAAACCGTAGAGGATCTTTCCATCCATGGGAAGAGAGCCGAATTGAACAATGAGGTCGACGAGCTCCATCTCACCTCGACCCAGTTGATCCGCCGCGTTCCGAACCGCCTCTGCATTACTTCTCAATTCCAGACCCAACGCTCTACTCTCTCCGTCAGCATTAATCAACCTCTCTGCCTTCGCCTCAGTCTTATCTGCCTTTTGACGCAATGTCTTGACCACGGAAACCATGGGTGGATTTTCAGGATTCTCAATGGAAAGCCGGCTCAGGAATACGAATACCGTGAGATAATCTTTCTGAAGGTCTTTGACAGGTCTTAAGACACCCTTTCCATTTCCTGAACGCTCCAATTCATGGGTAGGAACCCCTTCTGGAATGTTGAACTCTTTGAGAAGATACTCTACGACGCTCTTTTCCACCTTCACCGTTACAGGATTCCCACCGAATTCTCCGCTCCAATTTTGGTCGGTGGTTTCATTTTCGAAGTAGGTAACATCTTGGATAGATGCAATGAACTTCTGGACGATCTCCTTATGGCTTTCTCTTGGCGCCGTAGTCTCAAGGGCCTTCATTTCCTGATCATACTCTCTAATGGCTTTGTTCAATCTCTCCTTAGAATCGCCTTTGAAACGCCCCAGGAGCCAAGAAGACCAGCTGTTCGCCAGTTTCCCTACCAATTGGCGGGCCTTATCTGAATTATTGGTACTGCTTGCCAAATCGCTCTTAAGAATCTCAACCCGGTCTGCTCTAATAAGTTGATGGCCGACGACGTCAGTAAAGATGTACTCTTGGCCGATGTTCTCTTGCGAGACTGTCACTTTTTCCTCACCGATCGTGAGCCCGTGGATGGTTGTATCGAAGATGAATTTCTGGCCGAGGGTGGCGACCGGAACCGTTTTGCCCTTCTCGTTGGCCTCAATGACAATTGCGCCTCCCTCTGCTCCACCATGGAGGATGAACTGCCCGGATTGTTCGTCCCGGAGGACGTGAATCCCTTTGTCAGGCCCTTCCGGGGGAGAGGGCGGTTGCCCCGTTCCACCCTTGGGCTCCACACCTACGCCCAGTTTTCCATCCTCCACCGTAAGCCAAGCCTTGCCCTCTAATGAGAGGAGGCCGCGGACAACGTGCATCTGGGTGTCTTTGCCCAGGATGGTGAGGGCGCCTTTATACAGCTCGTACTTACCCTAAACAACTGCCATAGTCAGGGTGTCTCTCGTGACAAGTTCGCCGCTTCCTGTCAGAGAGAATTGGACTTTCCCTTCGAAAAGAAGGGCGGTCACCGGCTGACCATTCCTTTGGGCTCTCATCCCCTCAACAGGAACTTTCAGAGGTTCCTTTGAGGCGTCGATCTCAAGCAGCAGCTCCTTTTCTTTCGTCTTATCGTTGGTGATCAGATGAATGGCGGCGGTGCCAGTCTGAACTTTAATTTCGCCCAGCTTTCCATCGGCAACATCATCCTTAAGGGCCGAGATCGAGACTTTCCCGGTGCGATCGATCGACCGCTCAACAACCCTGCCGTCAGTAAGGTTAAGACTTAGTTTGGCATCGGTAGCGCTCCTGTTGCCACTTCCGTCGACATCCAAAACAAGTTTTATCGAACCATCCAAACCGGCAAGCTTGCCGATCACCGTAATCTCTTTGGAGTTGGCAGCGAAGGGCAGGAGCTGCTCACCCAGGATGGCCAGGGTGGCCCCCTCGCCCACGTGGATCTGGTTGCCGTCTATGGTGACCTTCTCCGAGTGCATGGCGGCAGGGAGGGTCTGGGCCGAGCCGGTCTCCCCGGAGGGCTTGGGCTGGATGAGGATGAGATCTTTGCGGCCGTGGAGGAGGCCGGCCGGCTTCATGTCGGCGGTGAAGCCAAAGAGGTCCAGGTCGGCCTTCTGGTCCTTCTGGCCGGGGATCTCGTAATCCTTCAGGGTGCCGAGCTTCTCGTTGGAGAGAAGGGTGGTGCCGTTGTTGTCGATCTTAAAGAGGTGCTCTCCAAAACTTACACTTGTGTCATCGGCCTCCAAGAAGGTTTGTTTCTGGTTCTCTTCCCTGAAGAGCAAGAAATCGCTCCCAACGCCTTTGACTTCAACGTATGCAACGTAGGCGTTTCCAGAAGCTGACCTCTGAATTCCAGAATGGATCAATTCATCGGCATTCACTTGGAAACGACCTTGGGCGTCGATGGTGGTGGTCAGGAAGGTGGACCTGCCCTGGAGGGAGGCGGGGACCTGCCAGGTGCTGCCCTCGGCAAATGGCACGAGGGAAAGGTCGGCGGAGTTGAGGAGGATGCGAAGCTCGCCTGCGTCGTTCTGTGTGAGGAGGTAGGTCTCTTCAGAAACTTCAGCAATCTTTCCAGCGCCGTAAGGGGCTTGCGGCGGAGGCCCTTGGCCCGGTGCCGCCCCTTGATCCGGCCGGCGGTAGGCGATGAACGACTCTTTTGTAGTCGTCATCGTCCTGGGGGCGGAGAGATAGAGTTGCCCATCGTTCATCACATCAAGGACGGCATTGGCCTCGTGAGTGTTGTTCCCATACCGGCTGGATACCTTGACCTCCAAACCTTTCAGGGCGTTGATGGAGAAGACCGCCATCTTTTGATCCTCGGTTGCTCCCAGAACCTCGGCCCAGAAATCTTGGGCCACCGTCACCGTGGCCATTTCTCCTGCCAAGCCCGGCAAAGGAACCGCAAAGGTCTCGCCCTTGTTGAAGGGGTAGATCTTCTTGTCGCCCTGCTCGACGACCTGCTTCAAATCGACGGGCAGGGCGATGGCCTGGGATTCGCCGCTCCTCTTTACATCGGCGACGGTGGGTGCTTGCTTGACCAACTGCTTCTTTTTCACATCGTAGAGCCAACCCAGCTTCTCGTTTTCGTTGGCCGCCCGCAAGCCCTGGAAAAGAAATTCGTCACCGGCGGTGCTGTAAGACCCAAACAATCGGGCCAACACCACATTGCCATCCCGATCTTGATGTACCTCGTAGGGCAAGCCATCGGTGCCGTGGTAGATGCTCACCGACTTCTCCTGCAGAGACTTCTCCTGGGTCGGCTTAGGGCTGGCTGCCGCGAAGGGAGGGGTGACGATCGGATGAAACTCCCGGTTGGGCAGAAGCCGCCTCTCGGCATTATCCTTCGAGATGGAGACCAGCTGGCCATTCCTATCTTCCAGGCGAACAATGGTTCCATCGAGGATCCCCTTAACAAGCTCTCTTCGGGCCTGGAGGAATTCATGCAGGGGCTTCAGATCTTCCAGCGCCTGGTACTTGCCTTCGTCGACGGCCAGAAGCCCTTCCAGGATTCTCTGGGTGTAGTCGATCCCATGCAGGACATCCTCTCCGGTCAAGATGAGAACGGCCATCTGCCGGTCGCCTCCCTTCATGTGCTGGATGGAAAGCTCCATCAGGTCGGTCAGCTCTGGCAGTTGATACCGCTTGGCCGACTCAAAGGCGACCACCACCTCGGTCTTGAACCCGACCGGCATCTCATTGTTCCGGCGCAGATCCTCCTTGAGATTGCCCTCCTCATCGAAGAGAGCCAGGAAGGGCTGATACCCCCACTTGCCGGTTCGGGAATCCAGGACGAGAACCTGAACCTCGTTCCGAGGATCGGCCAGGCCGGATTTGCGGGCCACCCCTTCCAGGTTGTGCCAGAGGGTGCCGTCCCGGTCGGAGCCGTCCTGCGGAATGGCGAAGTCCAGGGCGTCGCCGCCCCAGAGAGCCATCACATGGCCCGCCTTGTCGGTGCGGCCGTCCACGCCCCGGGTCAGCATGACGCTTACCTCCACGCCAAGGGCCCGGCCGATGGCGGTCAGGGTCTCGACCACACCCACACAGCTTAGGCCCTGCTGGTGATCGCGGAAGCCCTTGGGGTTGCGCGGCAGGTTCCGGTAGGCGATGTATTTGACGAAGTCCATGAAGGGCCGCACATCCTCGTCCGGCCCCTTGGCGGCCAGATGGGCCCCCAGGGCCTGGAAATGATCCTTGGCCAATGCCGCGGGATCCAGGGAGGCAATCTCACCGATCACGCGCTCCAACATGCCGCTTACCGTAGCGCGGTCCTTGAACTCTTCGGCTCGGCTGGGAGACGTGGTGACCATGAAGGGGATGAAATCGTCCACAATCGCCTCGGCCTGAAGCTCCCCTTTGCCCTCTTTCTTCTGGACATCGGACAGCCACTCCTGCCAGAGCCCCAGGTGCCTCAAGGGAGATTCGTAGCCGCCGGTGGGGACGCCGGGCTGTGTGGGCTCTGGTGTGGGCTCCTCTACTCGAATTATAATGTTCTCCCTCTTCAGTAACTCCTTGAATTTCTCCGCGTAGGGGTTTTTCGTCACATCAATCCAGGGCCCCTTGGGGCTGCTGGGAAGGAACTGATAGAAGATCTCGGTGCTCTTGGGCTCCGGTTCCCACGGCGCGAGGATCGGATCTTGCTGGCTGATGTAAAAGCCGCCCTTGGTCTCTCCGGGCCTGAAGTAGACATAGCGGCCCGAGAAGTCGCTGAAGAGGCGGCCGCCGGTCACCTCGCCCTGCGCCAGGACAAGACCGGTTTCTTTGTCCTCCGCCAACTTGACCTCTCGGATGATCTGGTAGAGGTCCGGCTGGGCGTTAAGCCACTCGTCAATCTCGTTGCCCACTTCTTCCAACCGACTGACGAGTCTATCCATCTCATCCACGACAGGTTCACCAAACGGAGAGGCCGCCGTGGGAGCCGATTCCCTCTTGGTCTCCAGCACCAGCTTGTGGTCATCGTTCATCACCCAGACATCCCCAACGCCCTTAAAGACCAGTTGGCCTTCAATGTCCGCCAGGATTCCCTGCCGGCCGTTGGCGGGATCGTAGAACTGGCCGAGGCGCTCCTTCACCTGGCCATCCAGCTTGATCCAGACCCGCGCGATGACCGGCACAACCCCTTTGAATTGAGGATTCTCCATCTCCAAGAGAAGGAGCTTGCCTGCCAGCAGATAGGGCGTATGGATGATCGGCTCCGGAGCCTCCATCCGCTGGTCGGGCGTGCCCACCTGCCAGCCAAGGAGGAATTCGTCGCCAAGGGCCTTCAGCGTTTGGCTTAGGGCAAGGGCCTCTTTCGGTTCTTCAAAGTAGAGCTGGTCTCCTTGGTAGGCGTAGCGCGCCAGAACTCTGTCGTCCTGATCCTCCACGCGGGAGATCACCATGGGCAGGGAGGTATCCTGGGTGGAGGTGTAGTGGACCGTCACCCGCTTGCCCTCATGCACGAAGCTCTTCTGGGCCAAACCATCGGCCAGCCACATCGCCCCGCTGGGATGAAGAACAACCCTGCTTCCCGCCTGATAGTGAACCTTCTGATACGGAAGGGAGGCGAGAGGATATTCGGTGGGAACCCCCAGCTCAACCGGCTTCTTCAGGTTGGTCTCGCTCACCCGCGTAAGCTCTACCTCACCCGGGACGGCCCTGGAGGTGAAGATGACCCGCTCAATCTGCTGGAAGAGGCCACCGGGCAGAGAGGAGAGACCCAGCGCGCCGATGGTCATCGGAAGGGCATAGCTGTCGGTGTAGACGCGGGTGGCCAACTGCGACCGGTGAAGCGGGATCCGGAGCGCCAGGTCTCCCTTCAGATCGCCGGAGAGCCACAGCCGCGGCTTCTCCTTGGCCAATCCCTCCACCGTGATGATCTGCGCGTCGTTGATCCGCCGAGTAAAGCGCAGCTTGCCGTCTGCCCGTTCGGAGCCCTCCAGCGCAACGGGCAGCGCCACGCCGACCAGCTCTCCCTTGGCATCCAAGATCCTGCCTTCCGGCTGTTCCTTGCCCCCTGACGGAATCGCCATCGGAATCTGCTGGCCTCCGGAGAGAGGCCCCTGGTAATAGGTCATCCCATCCTTCGCCAGCCACCAGTCAAAGGCGCCTGAATGCTCAATCTCCAGGCGGCCATCCGCCCCTGGCGTGTTGCTGCCGGCCAGGGCTACCCGCCCACGATGATCCGGCTCGACCCGATGCGGCAGTTCGGCCAGCACCAATCCCCTTGTATTCGGGTAACCGGGAATGTACGACATGAGGTGGGCCTTCCGCCAATCGCCATCCACCCGCGCCTCGTAGGAGGAGGGCTGTGTCATCCGCCGGTGGACAAGGCCGTTTCCAATCCCCCCTGCCGGCTGCTGGATCAGCTCTATTCCTGCCTTTTCCCGAACCAGTTGATCCTTCCAGACGCGCAACCCCAACACCGGCCTTATGCCAAAGAAGGCGTTGATCCCATCTTGGGTCAGCTTGAGCTCGCCGGTCTGGTCGGTCCGAGCAAGATCGTTCAGGTTGCCCCAGTGGAGCTGCTCCTTTGGCCCCACCGGGGTGATGGCCTCCACCTCGAAGTCGGCCTCGGGATGGGTGAGAATAACCCGTCCCGTGACCGACAGCTCGTCTTGACCGGCCGAATCCAGGATGGTGAAGTGGACCACGGCGCCCGCCAGGGCGAAACGCACGCCGTCGTTTCCTCGGACGGTGGTGAACCGTTCCTGGTGGGCAGAGTTCTCCGGGTCGACCGCGAGGCCCTCCTGGGCTGCCTCGCCGGAGGCGCCCAGAATCTTAAATTCTGTAAAGAGATTCCGTTCGACCTCGGCCGTCACCGAGACCTGCGGATCAAAGATCTTTAGGGTCGACCCCCGAGGATCGGCCGCGGACACCTGGGCCCTCTGGCGGTTCAGGAGATAGAACCTGCTTCCCTTGGCGAGGGGTGTGCCGTCCGCCTTCTGGAAGTCGGTGAGCTTGGTGGGATCGTTGGTAAGATCCGCCGTGTAGGCAAGAGAGATCTTCTTGGCGGCGGGATCGGGCCTTTCCAGCGCGCTTCCTTTCAGCTTCAAGGATTGAACGCCTGCGCCCACCAGAACCGATTCAAATCTCCCATCGCCCACGATATCCGCAAGCTCGCCCAGGACCTCTTCCTGCTTCTGGTAAGCGCCGGTGGCGGGATCTTCCTGAACCTTGAAATATTGGACATCTTCCTTTTGGCTCAAGCCGGCTGTCCTGAAGGTGGCGTAAACGCCCACCACGGGGATCGCTTCCGACTTCGAGTAGCCCTCTGGGTCCTTGGAGCCGTCGTAACGCGACTTGTCGCGAAGAAGCTGGGAGAGATACGCTTCTCCCTCTTCGACGAAGATCAGTTTTCCTGTGCCCGGGTCGCGCCCAACGAGGTAGCGGAGTTTTGTCGCGTAGGTTTCATCCGGCAGTTCCTCCATGCCCCGCGGCATGGGCTGCTCGACCAGCACTTTTTCGGTCTTGGTGACCTGCGCGCGCCAGCCGCCATCAGCCGAGGAACCCAGGACCTTGCCGTTATAAACCGATCCGTCCAGCTCAACCCAGAATTCTGTCCCGCGCTTCAGGGCGAGGGATTTCTGGAGCTCCTCCGGAAGAGCCGTCACCTGGAAGCCGGTCTGCACGATGGAGATTCTGGCCACCCCCTCGGCGGGCTCCATGGCAAGGATGGGCTTTCCCTCTGCCTCTCGGGCCCGGAGAACGATGGGATAGAATGGCGCCACCCCGTCTTGTCCCTTCAGACCGATTCTGGCCGAGCGCGTGAAGCCCGCAGGAACCTCCTGGTTGATCTGGGAAATCCACCGCACCCCTCCCGTGACGCTGGAATCCGCCACTCCGATCCGGCCCAGATTCTCTCCGATGAGGAATTCACCCCGAACGAAGGAGGGATCCCGAAGGACAAAGAGGCCGGTTTCATACGTTCCAGCGAGGCGATGAATCGCCCGATCGGTGTTGATCAGAGAACGGGGAACAAAGACCCAGGTTTGTGTCCTGCGGTCGTAGAGGGTCGTCCCTGGCGCGTAATGCTTCCCATCAAAGCTGCCCGTGAAGGAAGTGCCGTCCTCAAACAGGATGAGCTTGCGGTCGTAGGTCTTCCACTCACGGGGCTGACCTGGGGCCCAACTCTTGAGCTGATGCACGGTAACCGTCTCATGCAAATCAAAGACGATGCTTTCCTTCCGGTCGACAGTCTGCCGAGTCCCTTTAACCGGGATATAGTCCCCGGCGGATGCTTTCCAAAGGAAGGCCGTATCCGGCGACTGCCTGCGGACTGCCACATTCCAAACGCCGCCTGTCTCATCGGCCTCCAACCGCTCGGCCTGGAAACCTTGGAGGTTCCGCGCAAAGCTAGCATCTTTCCCTGTCAATCGCTCATTCGGCGCCAGGAAGAGCGGGTAACCCTCTTTGTCCTCCGCCTGCGTTACGGCCCACCGCCCATTGCCCTCCAGGTCGTACGCCCTGCCCAGGCGCTGGCCATAGCCGTTAAAGAGATCGCCGGCAGTCACCTCTTTCGCCTCGCGACTGCCGCCTTTGGCTGGAAGCGTCACAGCGGCCCTCTTATCCAGAGGCCGCACAAAGATGGATTGACCCATCCGATTGGACAGATCAGTGTCTTTAAGAACTGTGATCTTCTTCAGTTCCACACCTTCTGGACTGCGCTTGAAGAGGGTCCGGTACTCGAGGGCGTCGCCTTGGTTGGCCCACTCGCCGGCAACCTCGGTAACTGAAGCGGCGCCCGTATCGTCGGCCTTGAGGTAGCCAAGCTGGTAGCCGTCCGCGGAGAAGTAGGCGCCGGCCGCCGCGCCCTTAAGCTCCACCCCTGGCGCGAAGAAGGAGGCGTAGCCCTCGGCGTTATAAGCGTTTGTTCGCTCCCACCGGCCTCTCCTCTCATCCACCAGATAGGCCGTACCGGCCTGCCGACCCTCTTCTGTAAACAACTCCGTAGCCCACACCTCCGTCAGTCTTCCGTATCTCTCCACTTCAACCTTATGCTCCTTCGGGAAGGCATAGACAGACTCTTTGAGGGTTGAGAGATTCTCAACCCTCGGGCCAAGAACCGTTCTCCAATCACCAAGCAATTCATCCCAGATTCTAAAGGTTCTAAACGTCGGCCTCCCACCCTTAACCTCTTTCTCTTCTCCTGACACCTTCAGGTCTGCGACAGTGCCGTCTTCCGCAACCCTGATGTAGCCCAGCTGAACAAATCCGGTCGGTAAGGAAATCCCGTATCCCTGGAGGGCGGGGCCTGCGTAGGTCTGGCCGGCGTCAAAGAGGACGATCTGGCCCTCTGTCGTGAAGGCGTGGGGGGTGCGCCAGTCTTGCTTATTGTCCCAGCGGTAGGCGGTGCCGGTGCGCTCACCGGCGGCGTTGTAGAGCCGAAGGGCGGCAGATTCGTGCTCGGCGGTTGTGTTGTCGGCGTTGTGCTCCAAGACCTTGGCCTTGCCCTCGGAGAGGAGGCCGTAGACCGATCGGCCGTCTTGGGAGAGTTCCTGGATCCTATCGGCGCGGATCGTCTTCCAGTTAGTCAGGGCTTCGTCGTACTGCTGGAAGGTCCGGGAGGCGCCGTTGGTCTCGGTTTTGCCGGTGCGCTCGGCCTTCTCCAGCTTGCCGTCGGAGGCGATGGCTACCTTGGCCAGCCGGAGGCCGTCGCCGTCCACGTAGTTGGAGAGGGCGGGGCCTGCGTAGGTCTGGCCGGCGTCAAAGAGGACGATCTGGCCCTCT
>CAYJSX010000001.1:0-9325 GCA_964372575.1 uncultured Planctomycetia bacterium | reverse complement strand
CTGGAAGGTCCGGGAGGCGCCGTTGGTCTCGGTTTTGCCGGTGCGCTCGGCCTTCATCAAGGCACCGTCAGAAGCAACGGAGATCTCTTCGTACTGCAAGTTGTCGGGATCCATGTACCGACCCGCTTCTTTTCCTTCAATCGTCACGGAACCTTTGACGGCAACTGGCAGACTGCTCTCCACGTGGATGACCTCGTGTTTGAGCCAGTACCGCTCACCAGATGTTTTCTCTTCAAACTGTCGAGTAAGCTTGCTCAAAAGGACAGCTCCCTTCTCATTGGTTTCTCCAACAAGGAGGAGGGAACCTTTGCTTTCTCTGCCGCCCCGAACAACGGCTGAATCCAAAAGCCAGGCGCGGGTCTCGGGGCCTTCGAGGGAGACCGGCTGCTTGGTGAAGCCAGGGATGGTGAGGAGGGCGTTGGTGCGGTCGGGGCCGGAGGTGAAGGGCTGGACGGTGACGTCGCGGATGTCGCCGTTCACCTTCATCGGGACGGTGAGGGAGATGTCGCCGAGCTTGGTGCCGGCGGGGATGAAGTAGGTTACCTGGGAAGATTTAAACTTCCCTGTGTCATCCTTCTCAAAGATCGGATGGGTGACCGGCTCCAGCCACTGAAGCTGGCCTTTATCGTCCAGCTCCATTTCCCGGATCCGCTCACCGTTGATCCCAACGCCCTGCGTGGTGATCTCGACGGTGCCTTCGGCCCGGTAGTAAGGCCGATAATCGTCACGGCTGGAAAGTTCCATCACCTGCTCGCGCTTGCCGTCTACCTCCCTAAAGATGGGATTGCCCTTTTCATCGAGCTTCGGCTTTAAGTGCCGGGAGAAGCGGAGGGTATCCGCGGCCGAGTCGCCGGGCAGAACCACCCGGTGATCCCGGTGGAGACCGGCCTCGACCAGCAGGCCGGCGACCTGCTGATCCCGGATCATGCGCTTGGTCAGGGTGGAGACCTGATTCCCCTTCATGGTCGGGGCCTGGATGTAGATCAGGTCTTGGGCGAGCTGCTCCTCTCCCAACCCATCCAGGACCAGGACGCCGTAATGGACATCCGGCGTGGGGAGGTCTTTCTTTGAATCCAGGCGGGCCAGGCGGAAGCCGGGAAGGTTCGGGGCGTCCACAAAGATCTCGCCCTTCTCTTTGAGGAGCTCCAGGAGATCCTCTCCCAGGTCGGCCCGGTAGATGGGCCGGGACAGGCCCATCTCGTCTTGGGGCACCATCTCCAGGCCGCGCGCGTTGAAGGTGCGGACCGTCCGGCCGCCGTAGACCTTGTAGGGGAGCCCATCTCCCTGCGGCAGCACCACGCCGATTAACTGATACGGCGCGGTGGTGGCCCCCAGCAGCCGCCAGTACCAGGGGGTCCTGCTGTGGACCGAGGTCTCTCCGGTCCTGGGATGGATCATCACCATGAGGCCCCGGCCATTGGCTTGCTGCTCGACCGATCTAAAGACCGAAGGAGGCAGGATCCCCCTCAGCTTCTTCAACTCCACCTTGTAGGCGAACGGGTGGTACTTCAGCGGCTTGCCCTCGAGTCTCAAGAACTCGGCCGGCCTGGTTTCGGTGCCGGTTGGCTCTGCGAACAGATCGGCGAGCTGCTCCAGGGAGGAGCCATCGAGGCGTTCCTTGTCAACCAGCTCCTGCTGCCGGCCGGCCTGCGGGGCGGCCTCCTTGGAGAGACGTTCCAGGGTCCGTTTGCCTTCAGGCGTAGCCACCGCCTTAGCGATCGGGTGAATTTCCTCTTCGCCGGCTGCGCCAACAGCGATCTGGGCTCCGGTCACCACCAGCTGGGCTGGCGCATTAACGGCTCGGCCTTCCTGATCGGCGAAGGCAACCTGGAGTCGAACCGGCGTGTTCGACGCCAATTCTCTTCCTTGGGAATCTCTGCCGTAACGGCCACGCAGATCCTCCGACAGGTCGTCCAAGGTAAGCGGACGCTCGGTGCCATCCGGAGTCGCCACCTGGTCGGCCACGAGGAGCTGGAAGCCTTCTGGGGTAAATTCAATCTTAAGGCGGACCTCTTTAAGCTTGTCCCCAGCTCCCTTGAGGGCGTCCTTAAGGAATTGCAGAGCAGTTTCAAGCGCGGGCCCTTTTTCCTGAAGTTCCAGCAGCTCCCGAAGACCTTTGGCCAGGCGAAGATCGATCAACTGGGGCGTGAGGACACTGTCCTCTTCCCGAATGGGGCGGATCCCCACCAGGGCGATGAGCGCCTTGGCTTGATTCCAGCCAAGCGGCCGGCCCTCCTTTCCAAGGAAGTAGCCGCCAAGCCCTTGGAGAATTTTGTCAGCCAATGGGCTCTTGTCGCTAAAGGCATCCGAGGTGAAGTGGAAGATTCCGTTGGAATCCGGGTCGGCAAGAATCTTAAGCTCAGAAGTGACTTCGAGTCTCATCTGGACCATCAGCTTGTCAATCTCTGTAGCGGCCTCATCAAACTTTCCATCGGCGATCCGGTTGACAATCTGCTTGACAGACTCCGAGTCCTCGCCCAGGACCGCCTTGATGATCTGAGTCAGCTCTTCCCTAAGACCCTCATGCTGAAGAAGCTCTTTGGTTACTCCCTTGAGATGGACTTTATCCACCTCCACCACAAAGCTAAGCTCTGCCTTCGTCTTGCCTTCCTGATCCACCCGGATCCGGATTTCAAAGGGAATCGTCGCGTTGGGTTCAACGCTGCCGTCGGCCTTCTTCAAACTCTCCTGGGCCAGGGCGGCCAGCTTGTCGGAGAGGAACTGCACCTTGAAGCGGCCCTTGGCGGTAAAGCCGATCAGTTTACCCTCTTGGTCGTAGGTCGCCTTGATCTGGATCTTGCCCTCAACCACCTTCAGGGTCACCAGGGCCTCGAGGATCTCTTTGACATCGGCGATCGATTTGATCTTCCCTTCCTTTGAATCGCCCTTCAGGGAGGTCTGGAAGGCCTTGAGCGTTTCAAGGGCGACAAACTCCTTCGAACTCGTATCTGGCTTTCCATCTGGGGCCTTGGGAAGCTGGCTTTCGAGCTTGGCCAGGTCTACCGATTTGACGAGCTCAATGCCTAGTTTGACCATTTCGGCCTTGAACGCCTCGATATCCACCTTGCCGCTCGACTCGATTTGGACCGCCACCTCGGTCAGGAGGTTCCCCAGATTCTTAGCCTTGCCCTCAAAGATTACCGAAATCTGACCGCGGCGGCCGAGGTCGTACTCCACACGGACGAGGGTTTCAGGAGTGACCTGGATGCCAGCCGCCTCCATCAGATTCGTTACCGCCTGGGCCACTTCGGCTTTCAGCGATTCGACCCTCACGCTTCCGCTTATGACTGCGCGGCCCTTGCCATCCGTTGTGACGACGAGGTTCTCCGTCACCTCCGCCAGATCTTCTGGCTTGAAGAAGTTGGCCAGATCCTTGGCGATGGCCTTGGCGTCTTCCAGACTCAGATTTGGCAAGACGGTGGTGAGCTCCTCGACGATGGCTGCCTCGCCCATCTTCGTCAGAAGGGCCCGGGCCTGCTCGGGGGAGAGCTTGTTGGCCTTGGCCAGGCGGGTGACCTTTTCCTGGGAAGTTGAGTCCTTTTCGTCGGAGGCGGAATCCCGGCTTAAGAGAAGGGTGGCGCCCAGCTTGTCAGCCGCGGTCTGGAGGGCTGTCTTCTGATCATCGGTGAGGGCGTCGAACGCCTCCTCCTCGACCACCAGAAAGAGCTCCCCGTTGTCCACCCGCACCACCGTGACCTTGAGATCCTTGACCTCCTTGGGCAGTGTAAACTCCCCCTCCAGGAACTCGCCGAGGGTCCCGGAGATTTCATCGCCCGCCTTGAGGGCCTTGAGATCTATCTTTCCCTCCTTTTTGGCGGCAGGCGCCTCCTGCTTCTTCTTGACGACGAGCACGGCCCCCAGCTCTTTCTGGATCGCCTGGATGCCGGCGTTGCCCAAATCCTCTGCCTTGACCAACAACCTTACCTTGCCCTTGGAGATTTCGAGTTTTGCCTCGGAATCCCCCTTCTTCAGCTTCACCTGGATAGAGCCATCCTTAACCTGAATCTGCTCGAGCTTGATTTTCTCTTTAAACGCCTTGAGCTTGCCCAGCGCCGCCAGCAGCTTCGAGCCATCCTTCTCGGAGAGAATCTCTGCCAGGCCCGGCAGGATCTTCTTCCATTCGGAGGGGTTGTTGAGGAGCCGTTCGCCTTCCTCTTCTTTCAGCTCTACCCTTCTCACCATCGCGGCCAGGGCCTTGAGCTCCTGGGTGGGTTTGGAGATCCCGGTCTGCTGGTCCACCAGGTAAAGCGGGAAGCCCTCTCCTTTCTTGGCGCTCTTGTCATGGAGGATGATCCTTACCTCAGAGGAGGTAACCTCCAGGGTGAGGGTCTTCTCTCCGCCCTTCAGGGCCTCGGTAAGCGCCGGCTTAAGCTCCTCAACCGCCTCCTTGGTGGTAGGGTCGTTGAAGATCTCCTTCAAACTCTCCAGGTCGGCCAGGGAGATGCCGGAGATTTCCAGCGCTTCGACCACTTTGACCTTCTCCCCTTCGGAGACGAAGAGCTCCACCTTCTTGAACTTGACCGGTTGAGGCCTGACCGACTTGGAAAGATCCACACCCAACAGCGTCTGGATGGCGCTCTTGGAAATTTTGTCCGAGGACATGACCCGGCCGGTCTGGATGTTCACAACGCCCAAGAAGGAGGGGGCCTTCTTGTCCTTGATCACCCCGAAGACCTTGGCCCAGTCCGGGCTGTCTGTCTTGATTTTGAGGGAGAGCTTGCTATTGGTCTCGGTCACTTGGGCAAAGCGCTTGGCCAGCGCTGGCGTGGCGAAGAGCTCTTTGGAGGTCCCTTTGATTGCGATTGATTTGACCAGGATTCCCTTATCATCAGCCGTGAAGGTGGCTTTGGAGGCCCATATCTTTGCCAGCTCCTTGGGGACACCCATCAGCTCCAGGGCGAGCTGCTTGCCGAAGTTCTCGTCTTCACCCTTGGTCAGGTTCACCAGCTTATTTGAGGGGATGAAGATTCCCTTGGAGCGATCCAGCACACCGAGGAATTTGGCCTCACCGGCAATCTCCTTCAATTCCGCGTGCACCTGAAGGCGGGCCGGGTTCATCGGGTCGGCGATGTTCATCGGGTCGGCGATCTTGAAGGTGAGAAGGCTTCCCTCTTTAAGCTCCCTCGCCAGGGCCGGGGCCATCCGCTGCATCGCCTTTTTGCCGCTCGGATCGGTGAAGAGGTTGGAGAGGAACTCCTGGCGTTTGTCTGGTGTCACTTGAGAGAGGTCCACCCGGATCGAATCGACCACCTGCTCGTCCAGCCGACCCCCCTCCAGGGGAGCAAAGGTGAAGGTAATCTCCTTCGCCTTCTGGGGATCCATTCCGATGAGTTTTAAGGCGAGCTCCTTGCCGTAGGTGGGGTTCTCCGGGGTCGCCAGCTCGACCAGCTCCTTGGAGGGAACGAAGAGGCCGGAGGGGCGGTCGAGAAGACCCACGAAGCGCTGCGGGCCTCCCTTCAAGGTGGCATAGACCTTCACCTGCTGGGGTTCCTGATCGCTGAAGGTGAGGATCAGCTCGCTGCCTGGCTCGAGCTTCCCTTCGAGGGCCTTGACGATCCGCTGCAGGCCCAGCCGGCCCGCGGGGTCGCCGGGGAAGATCTTGCCGGCGTCTACCTTAGGGAGGTCGTCGCTATTGATCTTTATGGAACCGTCCTTCTCAACCTTTACCCCAGGATAAAGCCCCTGTTCGGCCTTTTCCTTAAAGGCCTCCATATTCACAGGTCGGACGCCTCCCTGGCCATCGGTCACGAAGGCGCTCTCTTTTCTGAAGAAGCCCCTGGGGCGAAGAAGGATCTGGTCCTCTGGAATGAAGGGATCCCCCTTCTTGTCCTGAAGGACGATGAGCGGATCCTTGCCGAGTTCTGGTCCTCTATCAAACGTCGTATACTCTTCTCCGTTGAACTCGATCCTGCCCCCAAAGAGAGTGATCTCGGTACGGAGACGCCCCTCGCCTTCCTCCGTGGAAAGGACCCGAGCCAAGCCCCTTAACTCAAGGCCCTTGGGAACCTTGCCCATGATCGATTTCAGGTCGTCCGTGTTGTTGGCGATGGGGCCCCCGGCGTTGCCGTCTGGCAGCCGGTCGTTGTTCAAGTGGTAGGAGATGTCGAGGAATTCCTCAGAGCCCCTGAGCCGGACGAGGGTGACCCGAACCTGCTTCTGCTCCTCATCGCTCATCTCCTTAAGGCGCGGATCCTTCGGAGCAGCGACTCTGAAGTCTTTCACCTGAGCCAACTTGAGCGTGAGTTTATTTAACTCCTTCTCCTCGGCAGGGGTGCGAGACTCCCTGTCCTTGAGTTCCTCGATCTTGGCGTTAATCTCCGCCTCCTCTTTCTCAAGCTCTCCAAGGGGGACGGTGTCGACGTCCCGGATGGCCCGGTAGACGATGGCGTCGGCGACGCCGCCGGTGACGCCGCTTAAGAATTGGCTCAGGTACCTGGTGTCCTTGCCGTTACGCCTTTCGATGTGCTGGGCCAGGGCGGCCACACCCGCCTCCGCAAAACCCCAGGCGGTCCGGAGGGCGGCCGCCAGCAGGATGGTGGCAGCGCTGTCAAACAGGTCGCCCTGAAACCACTTCAGCCCGCCTCCCTGAGCGGTGGGAGTGATGGCGGGATATCCAAAGAGGTTGATAAGCCCGGTGGCGATGAAGTTGAGCGCCTGCTTGAAGAAGCCGGGCCGGTCCACCCCCATGGCCTCTTCATCGGTGAAGATCCCCTGGCTGACGTAGAAGGTCATCGTGGTGACCACCAGCTTCTGCAAGACTTGGCCTAAGAACTCCCAACCCAATGTCGATGGCAGGCTCCCAAGTTGAAAGCCCAAGAAGGAGCGCAACGTATTGGCAAAGGCAGTCATACCAGAAGTTGCGGCGGGGGCGGCGGCACCGGCCTTCGCGATCTCACCGACCACCTTGTCACCGCCTATGGGCGTCGTGCCGTACTCGGGTACTGGCTGGGTGGCTCCGGCGCCGCCCAGGTTCTGAATCCCCTTGGCCACGCCGTAGGTGACCGCGGCTATCGCCACCGCGATGAGAATCTGAAAGAAGTCAAAGGTGCCGGTGTTCACGTAGTTGATGATCTGATTGAAGATGGCGGTCAGGGCCGCGGTCATGAGGACCTGAGCGAAAGCTCCTGCAGGGCCCGCGACAATCGTGAGGGCTAGCGACACCGCGAAGGTGACCACCTGGTTGATCACCTGCATGAAGCCGCCGCCGCCATCGACGTCGGTATCCTGCGAGGTCTCCCGGCCGGCGGCGTCGGTGACGGTAACGGTCGTGACGGTGATGTCGGAGGCGCCCAGGCCAGAGCCCAGGAAGCCGCCGTCGTCGGTCTGGACGATCGAGGTGGTTACCCCTTGGCGGCGGCCGGCGGCGTCGTAGAGGGTGCCGCTTAAGACGGTGAGCGGATCGCCGTCGTCTGTTTTGGACTGGAAGGAGTTGATCGAATTCCAGGCGTCGTAGGAGGTGGCGATGTTGCGGAATTCCGGGTCGTCGCCGTCGGTGCGGTTCAAGATGGTCTGGCTGACAAGCTGGCCCAGCGAGTTGTACTGGGGCGGGCTGCGCCCGCTGGCCAGGCCAAAGAGGACGGTCGCGGCCTTGCCGTCCTTTTCGGTTGGCCAGGGGTTGGTGGCCTCCACGTAGGAGATCTCCAGGTTCGTGCCGGCCAGATACTGGATCTGGTTCCTCGTGTCGGTCTTGGATTCGTTGAAGCCCTGGCCATCGTGCAGATAGCTGCGGCTCTGATGAACTTCTTGGGAAGCCACCCGGCCGTGGGCATCCAGCGTCATCCGGACATCCCGGGTCGACTCGTAGTTCTGGTAGCTTCCGGTGAAGTCGGAGTCAAAGGTGATGTGGTCCACCGTCCGGTTGACCAGGTTGCGGGCATCGTGCTCGGTCCTCACCCGGTCGAACTCGGTCACATGAACCATGGGCGATCCGTTGGCGGTGACTGCGGCCTCGGTGGGGCCGGTGTGCATCGCAAGGCGCCAGTCGGCCGGGTTATTGCTTCCCCGACGGTCGAAGTACATCAGGCCCGAGATGTTGAAGAAGTGCTCCTCAATCCGGCCGCGGAAGGTCTCGAGGAGCCCCTGGGCGTCGTAGCGCATGTCGGTCCTGCGCTCCTGGCTCCAGACGCCGGGTCGGTTGGTGGAGTTGGCCCATTCCAACCGGTTCCTCTCTCGGCCCACCTGGTTGAGCGCGGCCTGGCCGCTGGTAAAGTCTGAGAAGTTCCAGTACCTGAGGCCGCTCACGAGCTGGGTGGCGAAGATGTCGGTGTTGGCTGCAGCACCGCTTGGCCCGCTGGCCGATTCCTGGATCCGGGCCGTCTGCATGAAGCCGGCCAACTGGTCGGTGGTGCCGATGTAGCCGGCTCCCACGTTGACCGCCTCGCCGGTTAGCTCGTTCAGCACAAACTGTCCGGCCCGCCAGTCCACCGTGGAGGTTTTGACGGAGTTCCCGGTCTCGAAGCCGGTTGAGCGGGAATCTCTCGAAGGATCGTTGATCTCCTGGATCGACGAATGGAAGAGCATCTGCCGGCCCAGGGTATCGTAGCCGGAAAGCCAGCTCGCGCGTCCCAGCGGATCCGACCCGGTCGGCCCCAGGCCCGCAAACCAGTCGGTCCTGACCACCTGGGTCGTGTTGTCGGCCGGGTTGTGGATCACCCGCTCATCGGTGGAGTATCCCACATGCTGCTGGCCGTCCACTCCGATCATGAAGGTCTGCTGGAAGGTACCGGTGTAGGTTTGCCGGAGGTTGTCCCGGCCGCTCAAGGTGCCGCCGCCCTGGGAGCCGATCAACAGCCCAGTCCGGAAATTACCCGAGCCGTCCAGGAATTCCGGCCGGATCAACTGAAGGTCCGGTGTGAGATACCCCAGGCCGCCGGCGGCAAGAAGCTGGGCCGCCGTCTCCCCGCCCTGCGAGTAGGTGAAGTCCAGATCCATCACCGTTGCCTGGCGGGAGTTGTTGTCGGCCGGGTTGGTGGTGCTGGTCTCGATGTGGGTGGTCACCGGCCGGCCCTGAGCGTTAAGGAGCTGGGTGGTCAGGGTCGTTGTCTGGCGGCCGTTTGCGGTGCCGGTATCTACCTCGGTGGTCGTCGTGACGGAGGTGCCGCCCAGCATCAGGCCGGTTACCGGATTGATCTGGTTATCGGTGATCGTGTCGGTGGTCACCAGGACCGCGTCGTTGGGGCGGTGGCCCAACGCAGGATCAGAGACCAGGTGCACCTCGCTGCGGGTGAGGACCGGCCGGCCGTTGATCACGGTGAAGGTGTTCGTGAAGTTGCCGGTGGAGCGGTTGCCGTTTCGGTCGAAGACGTCAATCGTCCCAGCGCCAGCC